>FR893231.1:0-18061 GCA_000436035.1 Prevotella sp. CAG:732
GCTAAAGACGGTCGAAGCTAGCCGCTATAGACGACACCCGCAAGAGACAATCCTTTATGATTTATCTTCCCAGCCAAGCCTCAGGATTGAGCTTTGCCGTCTCCTTACGGAGCTGGAACTGGAGGATGTTGTCGGCACCGACGGCACCTAGTGCCTGGCGAGTGGAGACTTTCTGTCCCTTGTGGACACTCACTGACTTTAGGTTGCAATAGACGGAGATATAGGCACCGTGGCGAACCAAGACATTCCACATGCCACCATATCCGAAGACGGCACTCACCTCACCATCATAGATGCTGCGAGCCACACATCCCGGCTTACCCAAGATATTGATACCCTTATTGTCGAGGGTGACACCCTTCAAACCTTCCACATTGTACTGTCCGAAGTGACTGACGATACGATAGCCACCACTGATAGGCATTGGCAAGCGACCACGGTTTGCCTCGAAACCACCATTCAACATACGATCCACCGAACTCAAGTTGGCAGCCTCCTGAGCATCCTGCTTAGCCTCGGCGATTTCCTTCTTACTTCTCTCGGCATCCACCTTCGCCTTCAACTCAGCAGCCTTACGAGAAGCCTCCGCCTCACGAGCGGCTTGTTCGGCAGCAGCCTGTCTTGCAGCCTGTTCGGCAGCGGCACGAGCCGCCTTCTCAGCAGCCGCCTTGGCAGCCGCTTGCGCCTTAGCCTTGGCTTTCGCCTCAGCCTGTCGAGCCGCTTCTTCCTGTGCCTTGCGAGCCGCCTCCTGTGCCAGTCTCGCTTCCTCGGCAGCCTTGCGACGAGCCTCCTCGGCAGCAGCCTCACGAGCCTTCGCCTCGGCGATACGACGAGCATTCTCACGAGCGGCAGCCTCAGCAGCAGCTTTCTTGCGAGCCAACTCCTCGGCACGCTTCTTGGCAGCGGCAGCGGCGGCAGCCTTACGCTTTGCCTCGGCAGCGGCACGGGCACGAGCCTTTGCCACCTCCTGTGCTATCAAGCGGTCGATCTGCGCATTGATGGCAGCATCTTTCTTTCGCTGGTCGGCGATGACCGCCTGGATGGTCTTCTGCTGCTTCTGCAAGCCCTGCACCACTTCCTGCTGCTCAGCTTGCTTACCCTCCAGGGCAGACTTTTCCTGCTGTCCTTTCGACAAGAGGTTGTTCTTGTGTCCTTTTACGTTTTGGAGTTGCTTATGCTTGTCGTTCACCTGATTCTGCTTCGCCTTCACCGCCTCTCCCTGAGCCTTTTGGAAGGCTGAGTACTGGCGCACGAACGACAAGCGGCGATACATCTGTGAGAGACTCTTGGCACTGAAGATGAACATCAGCTTCTCTTGCACAGAGTGATGGCGACTCATATAGCGCATCGAACGGATGTACTTGTTCTTGCGATCCTGGAGCTGCTGCTCCAAGGTCTTCAACTGAGCATTCAATATGCCGATGTTGCCCTCGATGTGATGGATGTCCTTCTGGATGCCCTCGATGTTCTTCTGTCGCTGGTCGATCTCACCATTGATGACCATCAAGTCTTGCAGGCGCTTCTTCACATCTTCCTTGTTTTTCTGGAGAGCCTTCTCTTGCTCCCTGATTTTCTTCTGGATGCTGGCACGTTGCCCCTGCAAGCCACGGATGGAGGCATTGCTATAGGTAGCGGCTTTGCGCTCCGCCTTGGTTGGCGCAGCATTCTTTTTTCTCTTCTGAGCTCCCGACTTCTGACGAGATGTCGTCTTCTGCCTCGTGGCAGCAGAGGTTCTCTTCTGCGCTGTCGCATTCGTCTTTCTCTGCGTCTTCTTCTGTGCGTAAGGAGAGAGCGAGAACGACAGTGCCAATAGGATTAGGACAAATCTGATGGATAATAATCTTCTCATTTCTAATGATTGTTTTCTTACATGTTCAGTATCTTGCTGAGCACATCGGTAGGAGATATTTGCTTGTACTTGCTAGACACCTGTGTCTCTGCCTCCCAGTTGCTATCCGTCTTCACCTCGTTCATGTCGATGTTGACGTGCAACTCTCGCTTCTGCTTGGTGACATCGGTCATAAAGGTGAGCTGCTGGGTGGCAGGGAAAAGCTTGACACCTACGTTCTTGAAGTTGCTATAGTCGATATGGAGGGTAGAACTGGTGCTACCCGTCTTGTAGTTGACATCGGCTTGGTTGATACGACCTGTTGCATGGTCGGCTTGCCAAGTATAGGTCATATTGCCCTGCTTGAAGGATACAGGGATGTTGTTGCTGGAAGACAGCAAGTCGGCATCAAACTTCTTCAAGTCTGACTCCGAAACCTTCTGCACTCCCGGCAAGAGGAGCTGGTTCCAGAACAAGGCTTGGAGCGAATAGAAATTGACTCCTTGCTTCTGCAAGAAATCGACCTGGTTGTAATCCGCCTTGATATATTCCTTGTGGAGTCGATCCACGATGAGCACATACTTAGGGGTGAACTCCAAGCGCCCCACCTCGGTACCGATGATAGGGATGAAGAGTTGGATGCGAATCACCTCGTCCTTTCTCATTCGCAAGGCGCCAGGCACGGTGATGTCCTTGTCGCCCATCTGGAGGTTGAACGACATACTGCCCGTGATATTCTTGGAATACACTTGGTTGTCTGACACTTTCTGTACGAAAGTCAACTTCTGTACCGCCTCGCTCTGTTCGCCACGGGTAGCGGTATTGTTCTTAGAGGAAGTAGATGTGGTCGAGCCATTGCCCACTACGGCTTGCTTGGTTCCACATGCTCCCAACAGCAATGGCAAGCAGAGTGCCGCCATCTTCCAAACATATTGCTTATTGTGTTTCATTATCTTCTCGTCTTTCTTTTTATCGTTTTCTTCTTTACACCATATCTCTCGGTCGAGTACATATCCGTCATCTTCTCGGCTTTCTCCTCAGGGATATACTTCTTGTACTTCAACTTCAGCTCCATGGCATCAGTCTTGTTGCCGCCATCATACGACTTTTTCCAGTACTTCATAGCCTCATCGGTCAAGCCGTTCATCGCATAGATGTCACCAGCATGTTCCAATACGACATTGCTAGTTTCCGTCGAGTCCATGTTGGCTATCGCCTGGTCCATGTAGATCTTAGCCTCATGGTAGCGTTCCTCCATGAAGAGGATCCAGGCGTAGGTATCGAGATACGTACCATTCTTAGGCTCAGCCTTGATGGTCTTGTAGCTCATCTGCTCTGCCTTGTGTAGGTTCTCGCCCTTCAAGCTGATGTAGTAGGCATAGTTGTTGAGGGCAGGGATATTGTCGTCTTTCCATTGCAGGCAAGAGTCGTATGCGGCATAGGATTCCTTCTCCAAGCCCTTCTTGTTGAGGATGTCGCCCATAATCATGTAGAGGTCTGACACCAGTTCGGGCGAGCTTTTCTCGTTGACTTGCGCCACTCCCTTGCGGAAGGTATCGAGCGTCTTGTCGTCATCGCCTTTCAGGTAGTGCGCCATTCCCCCGAAATAGTAAAACACCATCTCGTCGGGATTGTATGCCTGTGCCTGGTCGGTCATCTCTATCACCTTGTCGTACTTCTTGTCATCCCAGAGGTTCTGCACGAGTTGCAGACGAGCCTCCACATTGTCGGGAGCGATCTCCAAGACCTTCTCGAAAGCCTGGTTGATGGTATCCTTCGGCATCTCCTTCAAGCTCATATACGCCGCTCTCATGGCAGCGATGTCGCTGGAAGGTTTCGGCATCTGGAGCATCTTGTCAAACAGTGCCAACACCTGGGTGCTGTCGGCACCATTGCTTTCATTGTCCTGGATGAAGGAACGTATCATCACCAACTTGGTATCGACGGGTGTCGTATTGCCCAAGAGGATGCGGTCCAGCATCTTGCGTGCCTCAGCCTCTTGATGGGTGGCATTGTAGTAGTCGTAGAGCGACGACTCGGCGTAGGCATTGTCGGGTTCTTCCTTCAATACATCGGTGAAGAGCTTGTAAGCCTCCTTCTGCTGGTCGTGCTGCATGAGCCAGTTGCCGAGCATAGTCTTGTAAGCCATGTCGAGTGGATGGGTATCCGAGAGGGTCTTCAGGGCAGTGTATGCCGACTTGGCATCGCCCATCATCTCATAGATTCTCATCTTCGACAGTGCCAACTGTTCGCTCTCTCCCTCTTCCTTCTCGATACGGCCGAGGGTGTAGAGCATCTTCTCGTAATTGTTGCCTTGCTGATAGAGTTGGAGCAAGATGCGGAGGGCATCCGTATTCTCATGATTATGCGCATATATCGACTCGTATGCGTCGATAGCCTTGTCAAACTGCTGGGTGCCTATGTAATATTGCGCCAATCGCTCCGAGAAGGTTTGATTCTCTGGGTTGAGCGCCACCGACTTCTCCATACAAGCCAAGGCGATGGAGTCTTGCTTCATCTTGGAGTAATACATCGACTCATAGAAATACACCTCAGCCGCTTGGGGATTGATGCGGCGGGCATGCTCCAAGAGTTCGAAGGCAGCCGATAGGTTGCCCGCATTCTGTTGGCGTATCGCCTCCAAGAAGAAGTAATCAAATCGCTTGCGGTCGTTGGCAGGAAGTTGTGGAGTTTCCACTGCCGTCTTCACCTCCTTAGTCTTTTTCTTTCGGGCAAAGGAAGGCAGGGCTGCCGTTCCCAAGAGGAGGGCAACCATTCCACAAGCGACATATTTAGCATTCCAATTCATCTTATTTTCTCGCCTGAATATCTACTGATTCATATTCTGTGTATCTACTGCATTACATCTGTGCATCGACCACTTTACTTCACACCGGTGTGACCATAGCCACCTGTGCCACGCTCTGTCTCGTCCAAGGTCTCCACCTCGACGAACTCAGCTTGCTCATGCTTGGCGATGACCATCTGGGCGATGCGCTCACCCTCCTGGATGACGAAGTCCTCCTGGGAGAAGTTGATCAAGAGCACCATCAACTCGCCACGATAGTCGGCGTCGATGGTACCAGGGGTGTTCAACACGGTGATGCCGTGCTTCAGTGCAAGACCGCTGCGAGGGCGGATCTGAGCCTCATAGCCCACTGGCAATGCCATATAAAGACCCGTAGGAACGAGGCGACGTTCCATCGGATGAAGCACGACAGGCTCGTCGATGTTGGCACGCAAATCCATGCCAGCACTCTGAGGTGTGGCGTATGTAGGGAGAGGCTGACGCCCCTTGTTGATAATCTGTACTTTCATTTTCTTGTCGTTTTTAGAATGCAAAAATAATGCTTTTTGACCACAATAAGGAATTTTTAGGGCGAAAATACTCGTTTTTAATGAAAATAAGGGCTTTTTATTTTGTATTATATCAAGAATAGTGTATTTTTGCATAAGTAATTGTTGCCTTTGATGGCATATCTAAACAACTTTTCGACATGAAATGGACTCAACTTATATCCAATAAGCGTTTCGGACAGGAGCACAAGCACGCCGAACGCCACGACGACCGCTCGGAGTTTAAGCGCGACTACGATCGCCTCATCTTCTCATCAGCCTTCCGCCGATTGCAGAACAAGACACAGGTGTTTCCTCTTCCGGGGAGCATCTTCGTACACAACCGCCTCACGCATAGCCTAGAGGTGGCAAGTGTCGGCATGTCGCTGGGCAACGACATCTCCAGGCGCATCATCGAGAAGCGACCAGAACTGAAGGACACCTTGTTTGAGGAAATCGGCACCATCGTCAGTGCCGCCTGCCTGGCGCACGACTTGGGCAATCCCCCTTTCGGTCATTCCGGTGAGAAAGCCATCCAAACCTTCTTCTCCGAGGGCGCAGGGCAAACCGTGAAAGACCAAGTATCACCGGCTTTCTGGGACGACATCACCCACTTCGAGGGTAATGCCAATGCCTTCCGCATCCTCACCCATTGCTTCAAGGGTCGCCGTCCGGGTGGCTTCGTGATGACCTACTCCATGCTTGCCTCCATCGTGAAATACCCTTTCGCCAGCAGTTTGGCAGGCAGCCACAGCAAGTTTGGATTCTTTACCTCCGAGGCAGAATCTTATCAGAAAATCGCAGAAGAACTGGGATTGATTCGTCTGTCAAAAGATGGCGAACCGCTCCGATATGTACGCCATCCACTGGTGTATATGGTGGAAGCAGCCGATGACATCTGCTATGAAATCATGGACATCGAGGACTCTCACAAGTTGAAGATACTCTCCTTCCAAGAGACAGAAGACCTGTTCCTCGCCTTCTTCGACGAGGACACACAAAGGAAGATTCGACAGCGCATCATCGACGAGGGAGTGACCGACGAGAACGAGAAGGTGGTATATATGAGAGCCAGCGTGATAGGCAAACTGGAGCATGAGTGTGTGCTCGCCTTCCTGGAGCACGAGGAGGAAATCCTCGCCGGCACCTTCAAGGGCAGCCTCATCGACCATATCGCCGAACGCCAGCGCAATGCCTACAAGCAATGCGAGAAGGTATCATACGCCAAGATTTACCATAGCAAACCGGTGCTCGACATCGAACTGTCAGGTTACAAGATTATGGCAACCCTCATGGAAGTCTTCATCGATGCCGCCGTCAACCCTACTCGCTTCTACTCCCAGCAACTCATTCGCCGAGTGAGCAGCCAGTATGACATCAACAACCCCGACCTGGAAGAGCGCATCATGGCGGTGATAGACTATATCAGTGGCATGACCGACATCTATGCCCTCGACATCTATCAAAAGATCAATGGCATCAGCCTTCCAATTGTATAAGGAGGCTTTAAGAAAAACGTCCCGAAGTGCTTGACACAACTTCGGGACGTTTTCATTTATTTCTCTTGATAGATGACCTTGTTGGCTCCACTTGTAATTTTCAGTGCCTCTGGATGCTCGGCGATGAAGGTATTGATGTGACGCACACGCTTCTCCTCCAAGATCTCATCTACGGCAATCAAGATACCTGTCTCCTCGACATCGCCAAAGCCATAGTTGATGGCGGTACCGAAGAGTTTCATCGTAGGACTGAGGTTCATGTAGGCATTCACCAATGGAGGAATATTGAAGCCCAACTTACGAATCTCACCATTCAAGATGCGATAATCCGCCTTGAAGTCATCCTCGGTGAAGATGGCTGCCATCTCCGACTCAGGAGTCTCCAGTTTGAGCGGTTTCATCGGGATGACAAGGTTCTCCTTGTCATCGAAATGCTTCTTCAAGAAGTAGAGTATCATATCACGACCTCTGCGGATATAAGAAGGATACATCGTCATTTTGCCGAAGAAATACTTCAGTTCTGGATAAAGCACGGTCAGAGCGCCCAAGCCATCCCACAAGTTGTCCAAGGCGAAGATACTCTTGGTGTTCTTGCGCACGTTCTGGTATTCCAACGACACGAAGGAACGACCCAGCTCCACGGTATAAGGCATGTATTCCTTCAAGAACTTGTCGGAGAAATGGAACATGTGGCTTGTCGCCAAGATAGGTTGTCCCTTCTCGTCCAGTTTCCAGTCCTTGCCCAAGAGATAGCGATAGCCACCGATGATTTCATCAGCCTCTGGGTTCCAGACGATCAACTGCTTATAGCAATTATCACCATAGTCGAACTCGTCCAAGTCCATCAACTTGCCGGAGCCACCACCTGCCGTACGGAAAGCGATTTCACGCAAGCGTCCGATTTCCTTCAATACATTAGGAGAATCATTGGCTGTCACTATGTAGATTTCGTTATGGCTCTTGTTGGTCATACGAAGTTGCTTGTCGGGAGTCAACTCACTCTTCAGCAAGGCTTTGTCTATTGGTTGTATAATCTCTTCTTCCATTTGTTTTTTATCTAGATACTCTACAGTTCATAAACTTTATCTTCAACGTACTGCGCCCATTCCGTTGCGCTTTTGCTCTTGTCGAACGTCTGCCAAGGGATTGGCTTACCTATGGCAATACGGAAATGCTTGCCCACATTCTTGTACATCTCGTCAACGAGGAACAGCATCGCCAAATTGAATGGCAAGTGCTTGTCGCTGAATCGGGCGATGCGATAGAAACGCTCTGAGTTCTGACCGCCGAAGTGGATAGGCACGACATCACGCTGATACTCAATGCTCTTGGAGATGAATGTCTTCTTCCATGGGATGTCATGAATACTGCCATCCTCACGCTTTCGACTGTTCAGTCCTGCCGGGAACATCAACATGTGGTTGTCACTCTGGAATCCAGCCTCCACCATACGTGGGAAGTCGCGACTGTTACGCCCCGTCTTGTTGATGCCTATGCTCACAGGCTTCAAACCCGGAAGATTGAGCAACAGGTCGTTGACCAAATATCTGAACTTGCCCTCATAATGGGTACCGATGATGGAGCCAAGTGCCACACCGTCTTGTCCGCCCAAAGGATGGTTGGACACAAACGTGTATAACTTTCCGTCGTTCTTGTCAGGCAGGTTTTCCATGCCTACGATCTCGATATCCATCTTGAGATACTTCACGCACTCAGTCAACCATTCGGTGCCCGACAGATGACGGCTCTCCCACAAGAACTTGTTGACCTCGTCCTCGTGTACCAGTCGCTTGAGCCAAGACACCAAAAATCCAGGCACGAACTTGGCTTTCTTGCCCATCTTGCCCTTCAATATCTTATCGATGTCGATTGTCTTCTCTATTACTTCACTCATTGTTGTAATTTAGATTACCATCTGCAAAAATAATTCAACTTTTTCAAATACGTGCTATTTTAGAAGAAAAAAAAACTAAAAAGGGCGTTTTTATCGTATTTTTGTAACATTTCAGCCCTTTTTTCGCCTAAAAAGGAAGAAAAAGACGCTTAATCATAGCACGACATACAAGAAGCCGAAATGGGGTACTTAGCAAGTTTTTTATTAAGTTTCGTAAATTTTGTGGGGAAAAGTGGGGGAATATGGGGAATTTTATGTACCTTTGGAGCCGAATTCTTATATATAAGATGTACATATGCGTTTTCTAGGCAACATAGAAGCAAAAACTGACGCAAAGGGACGAGCCTTTCTGCCAGCCAATTTCCGCAAGATACTCCAGGTATCTGGCGAGGAGAAGCTCGTGCTCAGAAAAGACGTGTTCCAGCCGTGCCTCGTCATCTATCCAGAGTCGGTATGGAACGAGCAGCTCGACCAATTGCGCAGCAAACTGAGCCGATGGAATGCCAAGGAACAGCAAATCTACCGTTCGTTCATCGCCGACGCCATCCTCCTCACACTCGACGGCAACGGTCGCTTCCTCATCCCCAAGCGCCTGATGAAACTGGCAGACATCGAGCAGAACATCCGCTTCGTCGGGATGGGAGACACCATCGAAATCTGGAGAAGCAACGGCGAGGAAGAAGCGTTTATGGATTCAGAAGAATTCAGCAAGGCATTGCAAGAAATCATGTCATCCAACAACACAGTAAAAGAATAAACAGAGATGGTAAAGACAGCAGAGACATATCATGTACCCGTGCTCCTGAATGAGAGCATCGACGGGCTCAACATACAGCCAGGTGGCATCTACGTGGACGTGACCTTCGGAGGCGGCGGCCACTCCAAGGAAATCCTCGCCAGAATCAATGGCAACGGACACCTCTACAGCTTCGACCAAGATGCCGACGCCGAGAGAAACGTGGTAGCCAGCAAGGATTTCACCTTTGTATGCTCCAACTTCAGATACCTGAAGAACTGGATGCGCTACTATGGCGTGGAAGGTCTCGATGGTCTGCTGGCCGACCTCGGCGTATCATCCCACCACTTCGACGATGAGACCAGAGGCTTCTCCTTCAGATACGAGGATGCGCCTCTCGACATGAGAATGAACAAGAGAGCCGGCAAGACAGCGGCTGACATCGTCAACGACTATGAGGAGAGCCAACTGGCAGACATCTTCTACCTCTATGGCGAGCTGAAGAACTCCCGACGCATCGCCTCCGCCCTCGTCAAGGCGAGAGCCACCCAGAAGATAGTGACCACCACCGACTTCATCAAAGCCGTGGAGCCTCTCTTCAAGAAGGAGCGAGAGAAGAAGGAGATGGCAAAGCTCTTCCAAGCCCTCCGCATCGAGGTGAACCACGAGATGGACGCCCTGAAGGAAATGCTCAAGGCGGCGACCGAGCTCTTGAAGCCAGGCGGCAGACTCTCCGTCATCACCTACCACTCACTGGAAGACAGAATCGTGAAGAACGTGATGAAGGCTGGCAACCCGGAGGGAAAAGTCTCGCAAGATTTCTTCGGAAGAATCGAGACTCCTTTCAAACTCATCAACAACAAGGTGATCATCCCTTCGGCAGAGGAACAGGAAAGAAACCCAAGAAGTAGAAGCGCCAAACTAAGAATCGCAGAGAAAAAATGAACGAAGAAGTTAAAGATAAAGAAAAGCTAGAGCTGAAAGAAGCCATCGCACAACAGGCGATAGAAGAAGAGGCTCCCCTATCATCCAATTTCACGCTGAGAAAGATATTGGGTGGTGACATCCTGACGGCGCACATCATACGCCGACAGATATGGCTGCTCATCTTGGTCGTGTTCTTCATCATCATATACATCTCCAACAGATACAGCATCCAAAAGGACCTGATAGAAATCGACCAACTGCAGAAAGAGTTGCAGGACGCCAAGTACAAGGCTCTCTCCAGCAGTAGCCAAATAACAGAGAAAAGTCGTGAAAGCAACGTGCTCGACATGCTCAAGAACAACAAGGACAGTATCCTGCACATCGCCACACAACCACCCTATATTATAAATGTACCAGAAGAATGAATAAGTTTGATGCTAAAAAGATAATGCCTCGTTATCGTGCCATCTCATTGGTCATGATCATCCTGGCGGTATGTGTGGTTGGCAAGTCACTCTATATCATGACTGCCAAGCGCGACTACTGGATGAAGGTGGCTGAAAGGCAGAAGAGAGACTCGGTGACGGTAAAACCTAACCGAGGCAACATCCTAAGTTGTACGGGGCAGCTCCTCGCCAGTTCCTTGCCAGAGTTCAAGATCTACATGGACTTTGTAGCCCTGAAGGAGGCCAAGAGCGACAGCCTATGGGATGTCAAGGTGGATTCCATCTGCAATGGACTCCATAAGATTTTCCCCGACAAGAGCGCCGCTGAATTCAAGCAGCACCTCAGCGAGGGAAAGGCTAAGATGAAGAGACACTGGGCGATCTACAACGAGCGCATCAACTATAATACATTCTGTGAAGTCAAGGACTTACCGATGTTCAAGCTCAATAGCAACAAGAGCGGATTCCACTGGGAAGAGTTCAATGCCCGCCAGCGTTCCTATGGCTCACTCGCCGGCAGAACCATCGGAGCCATGTATGGAGCCAAGGATACCGCACGCTTCGGACTGGAGCTGTCATACGACTCTATCCTGCGAGGCACCAATGGTATCGTACACCGCAGAAAGGTGCGCAATAAGTTCCTGGACATCACCGACACCCCTCCTATCGACGGTGCCGACATCGTCACGACCCTCGACGTGAGCATGCAAGACTTGGCAGAGCGTTCTGTCATCAACGAGTTGAAGGAAATCAATGGCAACGTGGGTGTCGCCATCGTCATGGAAGTCAAGACGGGCGACATCAAGGCTATCGTCAACATGGAGAAATGCTTCGACGGACAATATCGAGAGATACACAACCACGCCGTGAGCGACTTGCTGGAGCCAGGTTCCGTGTTCAAGCCAGCCTCCCTGTTGGTGGCTCTGGACGATGGAGTCGTAGATACCACCCTGCATGTGGAAACGGGCAGCGGTGTATGGCAGATGTACGGCAGGGACATGAAAGACCACAACTGGCGCAAAGGCGGATATGGACTCTTGACCTTCGCACAGACCCTCTGGTATAGTTCCAACATCGGTGTCAGCCGTATCATCGACGACCATTACAAGAACAACCCGGAGAAGTTTGTACAGGGCATCCATCGCCTGGGACTCGCCGACGACCTGAAGATACCTTTGGTGGGAGCGACACCAGCAAGAATACGTATGCCTCACAAGAACAGTCATGGTCAATACGACAACTGGAGCAAGACGGCACTGCCATGGATGAGTATCGGATATGAGACGCAGGTTCCTCCGATTTCCACCCTGACCTTCTACAATGCCCTTGCCAACAATGGAACGATGATGCGTCCTCGCTTCGTCACCAAGGTGGTGAAGAATGGAGAGACCATCATGGAGTTTCCACCGGAAGTGATGCACGAGCATATCGCCAAGGACGCTAGCATCAAGAAGATGCAAACGATCTTGGAGCAAGTGGTAAGCATCGGTCTGGGTAAGAAAGCAGGCTCGCCCAACTTCAAGGTGGCAGGAAAGACGGGTACCGCCCAGATGTCAAAGGGTGCTGGAGGATACAAATCGGGTGTAGTCAACTACCTCTTGAGTTTCGCGGGCTATTTCCCTGCCGACAACCCACGGTACAGTTGCATCGTGTGCATCCAGAAGTCGGGTCTTCCTGCATCAGGAGGTGGCATGAGCGGTAAGGTTTTCCATGAAATCTCAGAAGGAATCATGGCACAGAGCCTCAAGCTCGACGTGAAAGATGCTCGTGACTCAGCCTCCATCTTCGTGCCACAAGTGAAAGATGGCAATATCCTGGCTGCCGACTACGTACTCACCCACCTGGGCATCAACGCCAAGACCACCTGGAGCGGCAATAGCTTCGCTGGCAAACCGATCTGGGGTAAGGCTGAGACCATCGGCAACAAGTACATCAAGCTGGAAAAGCAAAAGCAATACGGCAAGGGTACTGTGCCAGATGTTATCGGATTGGGAGCTAGAGACGCCGTCTATCAAATGGAGAGCAGAGGCATCAGGACTCAAATCTATGGAAGAGGAAAAGTAGTGAAGCAGACGCTGATACCAGGCACGCTGATCAAGAAAGGTGCCACCTGCAGCATCACTTTGGAATAATATATATATAATAAGGTGTAACAATAAACAAAGAAGATATGAAGTTACAAGAATTGCTCAAAAACATCAAGCCGACCCAAACCATCGGAGATGTAGAAGTCGAGATTACGGGGGTCAACATCGACTCACGTAAGATCAAGGATGGTCATCTGTTTGTTGCCATGAAAGGCACACAAGTAGATGGACACAAGTTTATCCCTAAGGCTATCGAATTGGGAGCCAAGGCTATCTTGTGCGAGGATGTACCTGAGGAAAAGGTAGAGGGTATCACCTACGTTCAAGTGGAATCTACAGAAGACGCAGTCGGCAAAGTAGCCACCTTGTTTTATGGTGACCCATCCAAGAAACTGAAGCTCGTAGGCGTGACGGGTACCAATGGCAAGACCACCATCGCCACCTTATTATATAATATGTTCCGCAAGTTCGGTCATAAGTGTGGACTCCTGTCCACCGTATGCAACTATATAGAAGACGAGGCTATCCCTGCCGACCACACCACTCCAGACCCTATCGAATTGAACGAGTTGTTGGGCAGAATGGTAGAGGCTGGTTGCGAGTATGCTTTCATGGAGTGCTCTTCGCACGCCATCGCACAGAAGCGCATCGGTGGTCTCAACTTCGCAGGAGGCTTGTTTACCAACCTCACCCGTGACCACTTGGATTATCACAAGACCTTCGAGAACTATCGCAATGCCAAGAAGGCGTTCTTCGACGGACTTCCTAAGACAGCCTTCGCCATCACCAACGCCGACGACAAGAACGGCATGGTCATGGTACAGAACACCAAGGCTACCGTGAAGACCTACTCTACTCGCACGATGGCAGACTTCAAGGCGAAGATTTTGGAGTGCCACTTCGGCGGCATGTACCTGGAGATCGACGGTCATGAGGTAGGCGTACAGTTCATCGGCAAGTTTAACGTCAGCAACCTCTTGGCAGTATATGGCGCAGCCATCATGCTCGGCAAGAAGCCAGAGGACATCCTCGTAGTGCTGAGCACCCTACATAGCGTGAACGGTCGACTGGAACCTATCCAGTCGCCAGACGGTTATACTGCCATCGTGGACTACGCCCACACACCGGATGCCTTGGAGAATGTGCTCAACGCCATCCACGAGGTGCTCGACGGCAAGGGTGGTCACGTCATCACCGTATGTGGCGCAGGTGGCAACCGAGACAAGGGCAAGCGCCCACTGATGGCACAAGAGGCTGTCAAGCAGAGCGACAAGGTGATCATCACCAGCGACAACCCTCGTTTCGAGGAGCCTCAGGACATCATCAATGACATGCTCGCAGGTCTCAACGCCCAGCAGATGAAGAAGGTAGTCAGCATCGTGGACCGCAAGGAAGCTATCCGCACCGCTTGTATGATGGCACAAAAGGGCGATGTCATCCTCGTAGCAGGCAAGGGACATGAGGACTATCAGGAAATCAAGGGTGTAAAGCATCACTTCGATGACAAGGAGGTGCTACGCGACATCTTTGGCATTCCACAGAAGTAATCGCCTGCCGACCGAAAGATAGAACATACACAACACAGAATATTAGAACAGAAGAAAATGTTATATTATCTCTTTAGATTCTTAGAGCAATGGGGTATCTCTGGTTCCCACATGTGGGGGTATATCTCATTCCGTGCCTTGCTTGCACTGATCGTATCTCTTATCATCTCAGCCTGGTTTGGCGAGAAGTTCATCAAGTATCTGAAAAGCAAGCAGATCACCGAGACGCAGCGTGATGCCAGCATCGACCCATTCGGTGTCAAGAAGATTGGCGTCCCTTCGATGGGCGGTGTCATCATCATCATGGCAATCCTCATCCCTGTGCTCTTGCTGGGCCGTCTGCGCAACATCTACCTCATCTTGATGATCATCACCACCGTATGGTTGGGATTCTTGGGAGGCATGGACGACTTCATCAAGATATTCAAGCGTGACAAGGAAGGACTGAAAGGCAAATACAAGATCGTGGGTCAGATAGGAATCGGACTCATCGTAGGTTTGGTGCTCTGGGCTTCACCTGATGTCAAGATGAACGAGAACCTCGCCATCGAGAGACAGGGACAGGAAACGGTAGTGAAGCATCGCACCGAGGCTACCAAGTCGCTGAAGACGACCATCCCATTCATCAAGGGACACAACTTGGATTACTCCAACATCACCAGCTTCTGCGGAAAGTACAAGACCGCAGCCGGTTGGATACTCTTCGTCATCATGACCATCTTCGTGGTCACCGCAGTATCCAATGGTGCCAACCTCAATGACGGTATGGATGGTATGTGCGCCGGCAACTCAGCCATCATAGGTGTGGCGCTAGGCATCTTGGCATACGTGTCATCACATATCCAATTTGCCGCCTACCTCAACATCATGTACATCCCAGGTTCTGAGGAGCTAGTGGTCTTCTTCTGCGCATTCATCGGAGCCTTGATAGGTTTCTTGTGGTACAATGCCTACCCTGCCCAAGTATTCATGGGCGACACGGGCTCGTTGACCATCGGAGGTATCATCGCCGTAGGTGCCATCATCATCCACAAGGAATTGCTGTTGCCTATCCTCTGTGGTATCTTCTTCGTGGAGAGCCTCAGCGTCATCGTGCAGGTATATTACTACAAGCTAGGCAAGCGCAAGGGCATCAAGCAGCGCATCTTCAAGCGCACACCTATCCACGACAACTTCCGCACACAAGACAGTCAGTTGGACCCAGAGTGCAAGTACCTCATCACGAAGCCACACAACGCTTATCATGAGTCGAAGATTACGATTCGTTTCTGGATTGTAACCATCATCTTGGCGGCACTGACCATCATCACATTGAAGATAAGATAAATACACGTACTAACTATCGTTAGACAAAACAATATAAAAGCAATGAGCAAAATTGTAATTTTAGGAGCTGGCGAAAGCGGCGCAGGAGCTGCCGTTCTTGCCAAGAAGGAAGGTTTCGAAGTCTTTGTGTCTGATATGTCTAAGATCAAAGACAACTACAAGAAACTGATGGATGAACATAACATCGAATGGGAAGAGGGACATCATACGGAGGAAAAGATACTGGATGCCGATGAAGTCATCAAAAGCCCTGGCATCCCTAAGGAAGCTCCCATGATACAAAAGTTGATGGCTAAGGGTACTCCTATCATCAGCGAGATAGAGTTTGCTGGCAGATATACGGATGCCAAGATGATTTGCATCACCGGAAGCAACGGAAAGACCACTACCACCTCCTTGATCTACCACATCATCAAGTCGGCTGGCTATGACGTAGGTTTGGCAGGCAACATCGGCAAGAGCTTGGCTTTGCAAGTAGCTGAGACACCTCACAAATACTATGTCATCGAGTTGAGTAGTTTCCAACTCGACAACATGTATGAGTTCCGTGCCAACGTAGCCATCTTGCTCAACATCACCCCTGACCACTTAGACCGCTATGAGTTCAAGATGCAGAACTATGTGGATGCCAAGATGCGCATCACACAGAACCAAACGGAAGAAGACAGTTTCATCTTCTGGAACGATGACCCTATCGTGAAGAAGGAACTGGAGAAATACCATCTCAAGTCACACCTCTGCCCATTCTCTGAGCAGAAAGAGGAGGGATGCGTAGGTTATATCGAAGACGGAACATTCAAGCTCGACTTCCCTACCGCCTTCGAGATGCCACAGGCAGATATGAGCCTCCGTGGCAAGCACAACATCTACAACAGTCTCGCCGCAGCCTTGGCTTGCAATATCGCAGGCATTGACAAGGAGACCTTGCACAAGGGACTCAGCGACTTCCCTGGCGTAGAGCATCGCTTGGAAAAGGTAGGCAAGTTTGGTGGCGTATATTACGTCAACGACTCAAAGGCAACCAACGTGGATGCGTGCTGGTATGCTCTCGAAAGCATGACTACCCCTACCATCCTCATCATCGGTGGCAAGGACAAGGGCAATGACTACAACCAAATCAAGGACTTGGTAAAACAGAAATGTGCCGGCATCGTCTATCTGGGCGCTGACAACAAGAAGTTGCACGACAACTTTGACGAGTTGGGCATCCCTGTACGTGATACCCATAGCATGAAGGACTGCGTGGCAGCCTGTAAGGAACTCGCCAAGCCAGGCGACACCGTACTGTTGAGTCCTTGCTGTGCTAGCTTCGACCTCTTCAAGAACATGGAAGACCGCGGCGAGCAGTTCAAAACATTGGTTAGAGAATAAGACAAGTAAAAAACGATAATGAACAATAAGGCTATTGGCAATATATTCAAGGGAGACAAGGTTATCTGGATGGTATTCTTCTTTCTCTGTATGATCAGTATCGTTGAGGTTTATTCAGCCTCAAGCTCATTGACATACAAGAGCGGCAACTACATGGCACCAGTCATCAAGCACATCTTCATCTTGTGCTTTGGTGTCTTCACCATGATATGTATGCTGAAAGTCAAGTGCAAATACTTCAAGATAGCCACCCCATTCATGCTGATTCTCTCGTTCTTGCTACTCATCTGGGTCGTAATAGCAGGACAAGCCACGAATGGTGCGTCTAGATGGATCAATCTGGTGGGCATACAATTCCAGCCATCAGAGCTTGCCAAGGGAGCTGTTGTCCTAGCCGTCGCCCAGATTCTCAGTGCCATGCAGACAGACCATGGAGCAGACAAGCGAGCCTTTAAGTTCATCTTGTCGGTATGCAGCATCTTCGTCTTCTTCATCGGAATCGAGAACCTGTCAACCGCCATGCTGCTCTGTATCACCATCCTGTGCATGATGATTATCGGACGAGTGCCCATGAGCCAGATAGGCAAGTTGCTAGGCTTTTGCTTCATTGGCATCGCCATCATCTTCACCCTGGTCATGGTCGTCGGAAAAGACAAGAACGAGATGCCGCAAGCCGACAACACGTTGACAGAGCAGGTAGGCAAGGAAAAGGAAGAACCTTCAGCCTTTGATAAGACCTTCCATAGAGCTGACACTTGGAAATCCCGTATTGACAAGTTTCTCAACAGCAAGCCTGTGGCTCCGGAAGATGTCGATTTGGACAAAGATGCCCAAGTAGCACATGCCAACATCGCCATCGCCTCCTCCAATGTCATCGGCAAGGGACCGGGCAACTCCGTGGAGCGAGATTTTCTCTCGCAGGCATTCTCCGACTTCATCTATGCCATCATCATCGAAGAGATGGGTATATTCGGAGCATTCTTCGTAGCCTTCCTATACATTATATTATTATATAGGGCTGGAAGCATCGCCAACAGATGCGAGAATAATTTCCCGGCATTCCT
>FR893231.1:18152-36879 GCA_000436035.1 Prevotella sp. CAG:732
GGCCGGGCACGGGTAACGGAACAACCACTGCCGCTCATCAGTAGAGGTGGAACGTCAACCGTCATCAACTGTCTCTATGTAGGCATCATACTTAGCATCAGCAGAACAGCCAAGAAAAAAGATGGGCAAAACGATGCCTTAGCAACAGCAAATGCTGCTTCCGCATAAAAAATCGCTATAAAAATAGTGAAAAATGACTTGTTATAGATTTTTTTAGTTATCTTTGCGTTAAATTTTGAAGAATATGAATAATGAACTTAGAATTATCATAAGTGGCGGCGGAACGGGAGGTCACATCTTCCCTGCAGTATCTATCGCCAACGCCATCAAGGCCAAACACCCTGAGGCTAAGATTTTGTTTGTTGGTGCACTGGGCAGAATGGAAATGCAACGTGTGCCAGACGCAGGCTATGAAATCAAGGGCCTGCCTATCTGTGGGTTTGACCGTAAGCATCTTCTAAAGAACATCTCTGTTCTCTTCAAGATATGGAAAAGCCAAAGAATGGCAAAGAAAATCATCAAGGACTTCCAGCCTATGGCAGCTGTAGGCGTGGGCGGCTACGCCAGTGGTCCTACGCTCAATGTATGTGCCAGCAAGGGTATCCCATGCTTGATACAAGAGCAAAACTCTTATGCGGGCGTCACCAACAAGTTGTTGGCTAAGAAGGCTGACAAGATTTGCGTGGCATACGAGGGAATGGAGCGTTTCTTCCCTGCTGACAAAATCATCATGACGGGCAACCCTGTAAGACAGAACGTGCTCGACAACAAGATGACAAAGGAAGAGGCTCGCCAGCAATTCGGACTCCAACCCAACAAGAAGACAATCCTGTTGGTAGGTGGCAGTTTGGGAGCAAGAACCATCAACGAAAGCGTATTGAGTCACTTGGAAGTCATCGAGAAGAGCGACATCCAGTTTATCTGGCAAACAGGCAAATACTATAGTGCCTCTATCCAAGAGCAACTGAAAGGCAAGGAGATACCAAACCTCAAGGTCTTGGACTTCATCAGCGACATGGGTGCTGCCTATCGTGCAGCCGACTTGGTCATCAGCAGAGCAGGTGCCAGCAGCATCAGCGAGTTCTGTCTCATCGGCAAGCCAGTGATCCTGGTGCCTAGTCCAAACGTGGCAGAAGACCACCAGACCAAGAATGCCATGGCATTGGTCAACAAAGACGCTGCCGTATATGTAAAAGACTGCGAGGCACCAAGCCTACTGATAGACAAGGCTATCAGCATCGCGGGTGACGAGAACAAGCTCAACTCACTGAGTGAGAACATCAAGAAGTTAGGATTCAAGAACTCTGCCGACGTCATTGCCGACGAAGTCATTAAATTAGCAAGAAGATAATGGAACTGAAAGATATTAAATCCGTATATTTTGTAGGTGCTGGTGGCATCGGTATGAGCGCCATCGCTAGATATTTCCTCCATATCGGAGTGGTCGTTGCAGGTTATGACAAGACACCTTCCGCCTTGACCAAAGAGTTGGAGAAGGAAGGAATGGACATCCACTACGAGGAGAACGTAGCATTGATTCCTGCGGCATGCAAAGATGCTAGTTCTACACTTGTCATCTATACACCAGCCATTCCTCAGGAACACCAAGAGTTGGTCTATTTCCATGAGAATGGATTCACCATCGAGAAGAGAGCGCAGGTACTTGGCACATTGACACGCAGCCACAAGGGACTCTGTGTCGCTGGTACCCATGGCAAGACCACCACATCGACCATGTGCGCACATATCATGCACCAAAGCCATGTGGATTGCAACGCCTTCCTAGGTGGTATCTCCAAGAATTATGGCACCAACTATATTCTCTCCGACAAGAGCGATTATGTTGTCATCGAAGCCGACGAGTTCGACCGCAGTTTCCATTGGTTGCGTCCTTGGATGAGTGTCATCACTGCCACCGACCCAGACCATCTCGACATCTATGGCACCAAGGAGGCTTACCTAGAGAGCTTCCGTCATTACACAGAGTTGATTCAGCCAGGCGGCGCCCTCATCATCCACAAGAACTTGGAGATGAAGCAGCACGTACAGGACGGAGTCAAGATCTATGAGTATAGCCTCAACGAAGGCGACTTCCATGCAGAGAACATCAAGATAGACAACGGAGAAATCACCTTCGACTTCATCTCGCCAGTGGAAAGCATCTCAAATGTAGAGTTGGGACAACCAGTGCCTATCAACATCGAGAATGCGGTAGCTGCTATGGCAATGGCGCAACTGAATGGTTGCACAGCTGAAGAAATCAAGGAAGGCATCAAGACATACGAAGGAGTGGAAAGACGCTTCGACTTCAAGATCAAGGACGACAAGCACGTGTTCCTATCAGACTATGCCCACCATCCTAAGGAGATATATCAAAGCGCCAAGAGCATCAGAGAACTCTACAAGAATCGTAAGATCACAGCCATCTTCCAGCCTCATCTCTATACCAGAACGAGAGACTTCTACAAGGATTTTGCTGATAGTCTGAGTATTCTCGACGAAGTGATTCTCTGTGACATCTATCCAGCACGAGAGGCGCCTATCCCAGGCGTGACATCAGAACTCATCTACAAGAACCTCAAGCCAGGCGTAGAGAAGAGCATGATTCACAAGGAAGACGTACTCGACCTCGTCAAGAAGAGAGACTTCGACGTGCTCATCGTACTGGGAGCGGGCGACTTAGACAACCTCGTACCACAAATGGCTGAAATCCTCAAGCAAAAAGAATGCGCATCAACTGGAAGAAAATAACAATCATCACGCTAGATCTCATCATTGGCACATATCTAGTCTTCGCTTTCACCAAGTTTAACCAACCTGATGAATCGGACAAGATATGCACCAAGGTGAACATCAACATACAAGACGAGATGACCAATGGATTCCTAGACGCCAAGGAAATCAAGAAAAGGCTTGAAGCCAAGAAAATATATCCCTTGGAGAAGCCACTCCAGAAAGTCAGCGCAAGAACCATAGAGGAGACTCTCAAGCAAAGTCCGTTCGTCAAGTCTGTAGAATGTTACAAGACCCAAGATGGTATGGTTGACATCAGCCTCACCCAAAGGATGCCCATCGTAAGAATCAAGAGCGTGAACAAGGATGATTACTATGTGGATGACCACTGCCAGATCATGCCCAACACGAAATACACCAGCGACCTCATCATTGCCACAGGCTTCATCAGCAAATGGTATGCACAGAAATACATCTCCATACTCAGCAAGGCGCTGATGGCAAACGAACTTTGGAGAAACCAAATCGAGCAGATCAACGTCTTGCCCAACAGAGGTATCGAACTAGTGCCACGTGTAGGCGACCACATCATCTATCTAGGAAACCTGCCAGAGACATCGGCGGTGGAGAAGAGAGAGCTGAAGATTCAAGAATTCGTCAATAAGAAGATGACGCGACTGGAGAATTTCTATAAATATGGGCTTTCGCAGGCAGGCTGGAACAAATACTCTTACATTAATCTAGAGTTTGACAACCAGATTATTTGCAAAAAGCATCACAACAGCTAAGAATATAAAAATATAAGATAATAATAACGACTATGCCAAAGGAATTTATCGTAGCAATAGAGCTCGGCTCATCAAAGATGACAGGCATTGCAGGACAGAAGAACTTGGACGGCAGCATCACTGTACTGGCTCTCGTCGAAGAAGACTCGTCTTCCTGCATCAGAAAAGGTGTAATCTACAACATAGACAAGACATGCCAATGCTTGACCAGCATCATCAACAAATTGCAGACTACGCTCAAGCAAGACATCACCAAGGTCTATGTGGGTGTAGGAGGTCGTTCTATCAGAAGTGTCAAGAATGTAATCGTCAAGGATTATCCTGAGAACACGCTCATCACCAAGGACATGATCGACGTGCTGATGGACATCAATAGCAGCATGACATATCCTGACCAGGAGATATTGGATGTCATCACACAAGAATACAAGGTGGACAACCAGTATCAGACTGACCCTGTTGGCATACAATGCAGCCACATGGAAGGCATTTTCCTCAATATCTTGTGGAGAAAGAGTTTCTATAATAACATCAACATTTGCTTCAATAAAGCAAATATCCATATCGCAGAAATGTACCTTGCCCCATTGGCAATGGCAGACAGCGTATTGACCGATACCGAGAAGCGTGCCGGTTGCGTACTGATCGACCTCGGTGCAGACACCACGACCGTCTCTGTTTATTACAAAGACAGACTACGCCATTTGTCAGTCATTCCACTGGGTGGCAACAATATCACCAAAGACTTGACCTGCCTACAGATAGAGGAGAAAGATGCAGAGAAGATGAAACTGAAGTATGGCAAAGCCTATACAGATATCAAGGAAATCGACCCTAAGCTCAACTATTCCATAGACAAGGAACGTGTCGTAGAAAGCAAGAAGTTTATCGAGATCATCGAGGCAAGAACAGAGGAAATCGTAGAGAACGCTTGGTTCCAGGTTCCTTTGGAATATGCCGACAAGCTATTGGGAGGCATCGTCCTCACAGGCGGTGGAAGCAACATGCCTGAGATAGACAAGGTATTCAAGAAGCATACCAACATCTCGAAGATTCGCTTCGCCAAGTTCGTCACACAGACGGTGAAGACGAAGGATTCAAAGATCAACAACCACGATGGAACGATGAACACCATCCTCGGCATACTCGCAAAGGGTGACATGAACTGCGCTGGCGAAGAAATCAACAACGACCTCTTCAACAACGCTGAGAGAACCACTACCACAGACAGTTCTTATAGAGCACAGAGAAACCCTAACGAGACAGCTGGTACTGGCGTCGTTCCTACACCTGAGGACAAGAAGCTCAGAGAAGAAGAACTCAGAAAGAAGAAAGAAGAGGAAGAAAGACTCGCCAGAATCGCAGAGGAAGAGGAGCGAGAAAGAGAAGAAAAGAAGAAGAAAGAGAACAGCTTCTTCCACAAAGGCTTCCGCAAGATCAAGGACTTCTTCATCGACACTATCTCTGAGGAAGAATAAATGGTAAATCAATTTTAAATCATAGTAATCATGCAAGATAACAAACCACATATACTCGATTTCGGCGAGCCTGAGAAAGAGAACAGCTACATCAAGGTCATCGGTGTAGGAGGTGGCGGTGGAAATGCCGTCAACCACATGTATCGTGAAGGCATCCACGATGTCAGCTTTGTCTTGTGCAATACCGACAACCAAGCCCTCAACGATTCTCCCGTGCCAGTGCATCTGCAACTGGGTAAAGAAGGACTCGGAGCTGGCAACAAACCAGAAAAGGCTAAGCAAGCTGCCGAAGAAACCCTTGACGACATCAAGCACATGCTGGACGACGGCACTAAGATGGCATTCATCACAGCAGGTATGGGTGGTGGTACCGGTACAGGTGCAGCTCCTGTCATCGCTAGAGTGAGCAAGGAGTTGGGCATCCTCACCGTAGGAATCGTAACCATCCCGTTCAAGTTTGAGGGTGCCAGGAAAATCGACCAAGCCCTCGATGGTGTTGAGGAAATGTCAAAGCATGTGGATGCCCTCTTGGTCATCAACAACGAGAGACTTCGCCAGATCTACCCAGACTTGGCAGTACTCGATGCTTTCGGAAAAGCCGACGACACACTGAGCGTTGCTGCCAAGAGTATCGCAGAAATCATCACGGTACATGGCCTTATCAACCTCGACTTCAACGACGTGAAGACCGTCTTGAAAGATGGTGGCGTAGCTATCATGAGTACTGGATATGGCGAGGGAGAAGGCAGAGTGAAGAAAGCCATCGACGACGCCCTCAATTCACCTCTTCTCAACGACAATGATATTTTCAACTCCAAGAAGATCCTCTTGAGCATCGCTTTCGCTAGCGAGAAGAAGGACAATCCAGGTCTCACCATGGACGAGATGAACGATGTCAACGACTTCATGGAGAAGTTCGGCGACGACTTCGAGTTGAAATGGGGACTTGCCATCGACCCGGAGTTGGGCAGCAAGGTAAAAGTCACCGTCTTGGCAACAGGATTCGGACTGGAGGACGTAGAAGGCATGAACAGACACCTCAAGAAGCATACCGAGGAGGAGTCTAGAAGAATTGCCGAAGAGGAAGAGAAGAGAGCCGAGAACGAAGAAAGAAGAAAGCGTTATTATGGCAGTGATGGCAACACCACCCAATATAAGCGCCATCCTCATATCTTCTTATTTAAGCCAGAGGATTTGGACAATGAAGACATCATCCTTCAAGTAGAGGGTACTCCTACGTACAAGAGAACCCGCCAGATGCTGGAAGAGATACGCAACATCGCCTCTGGAAACAGAGAAGAAGAAAGCCCTAAAGATAGCGAACCTATCCAAGGCGTCATCAGCTTCGCTTAAGCAAATAGAGTCTTGAGAACAGGCAACGACTTCAATTCAGGAAAATTGGGAATATGAAGTCGATAATAATCCACAATCACCTCTACACAATGATTCCGTTGCAAACGGGACATTGAGTAGAGGTGCATTGTTTTATAGCTCAGCCTAAACAACTGAACCAAGGAATGAGTATCTTCTATGGACAAGAAATGAGCATGATTGGGAACATGAGGCACAAAGCATCCCTCCTCTAAGTCAAAGAAGCAATTCTCCTCCCAATCCGACAAGTTGGGCTGAAGACCGAGGAACAAGGTCAACTTCATCAGAAATACCAAATGGAAATTGGCAATCTCGCCTTGCGAGACATCCAACCACATTAAACTTTGAGCAACAAAATCGAACAAAGGTTGATTGGTCTGCTCATATCGGGTGGAATACAACAAGAACTCTGCCAAGAAAAGCGAGATAGACAGTTTGATGGGAGAAAAAGGAATCCCACCATAAGGATAGGAAACCGACACGTTCTTCAAACGTTGAAAATCTTGGTTAGCCCTAAAATCAAACTGTACTTCAAGCAAAGTCAAAGGCTGGAAGTATTGACGCTTCATCTTACCCTTTGCGGATTTAGACAAAGGCACGAGAAAGGTCAAACGTCCATGAGTCTCCGTCAGAACATCGACGATGAATCGAGTGTCACCATACTTCAACGAATGCAGCACAATAGCCCTTGTTTTTTCCAGCATAACTAAGCATTTATGAGTTTACAAGGGCAAAATTACAAAAAAACAAGCAATTATCGAAAATTTTCACAAAAAAATTTGCGGGATTGAAATAAATGTCGTAACTTTGCACCCGCAAAAAGGCAAATGGTCCCTTCGTCTATCGGTTAGGACGAGAGATTTTCATTCTCTAAAGAGCAGTTCGACTCTGCTAGGGACTACATTAGAAAATAAAAAATAATAAATATTTAAGATGGCAAATCATAAATCATCAATCAAGAGAATCCGTCAGGACAAGAAGAAGGCTTTGCACAATAAGTATTATGCAAAGACTATGCGTAACGCTGTTCGCAAGTTGCGCAACATGACTGATAAGGAAGAGGCTACAAAGCTCTACCCTACAGTTCAGAAGCTTTTAGACAAATTGGCTAAGATCAATGTTATCCACTGCAACAAGGCAGCTAACTTGAAGTCAGGTTTGGCTCAGCACATTGCTAAGTTGGGTTAATTTCGTCTTAGATAACAAAAAGATACGTAAGGTTGCAATCCTTTTTGGATTGCAACCTTATTGCGTTATAGGCATTTATGCCTTTTTTAGAATAATCTCTCGTTTTTGTAGTTTTTTAGCAACAAAAATTGTATAATCTCACCTTTTTTGCGTATCTTTGCACGAAAATATACTAACGCAAAGAAATGGCAGAAAATCAAAACACCGCAAATAATTATTCAGCGAGCAACATCCAAGTCCTAGAAGGTTTGGAGGCTGTTCGTAAACGTCCGGCAATGTACATCGGTGACATTTCGGAAAAAGGTCTCCACCACTTGGTGAACGAGACCGTCGATAACTCTATCGACGAGGCTATGGCTGGTTATTGCACAGACATTGAGGTCACCATCAACCCAGACAACTCCATCACTGTAGAAGATAATGGTCGTGGTATTCCTGTCGATATGCACGAAAAGCTTCACAAGTCAGCCTTGGAGGTCGTTATGACCGTGCTCCATGCCGGTGGTAAGTTCGACAAAGGCTCATACAAGGTTTCTGGAGGTCTTCATGGTGTGGGTGTAAGTTGTGTGAATGCACTCTCTACCCACATGATGTCACAAGTATTCCGTGGTGGTAAAATCTATCAGCAGGAATATGAGAAGGGAAAACCTCTCTACCCTGTAAAGGTTGTCGGCGAGACCGACAAGCGTGGTACACGCCAGCAGTTCTGGCCAGACCCAACCATCTTCACCCATACGGTCTATAAGTGGGACATCATCGCTAGCCGTATGCGAGAGTTGGCGTTCTTGAATGCAGGCATCAAGATTACACTCACCGATCTTCGCCCAGACGAGGAAGGAAAGACCAAGCAAGAGGTTTTCCATGCGAAGGATGGACTGAAGGAGTTCGTGCGCTACGTAGATCGCCATCGCACACATCTCTTCGACGACGTCATCTATCTCAAGACAGAGAAACAAGGCATTCCTATCGAGATTGCCATCATGTATAACACCGACTATTCTGAGAATATCCACTCATACGTCAACAACATCAATACCATTGAGGGTGGTACTCACCTCACAGGTTTCCGTATGGCGTTGACCCGTACACTCAAGGCATACGCCGAGGCTGACCCTACTATCTCCAAGCAGATAGAGAAAGCCAAGGTAGAGATTGCACCAGAGGACTTCAGAGAGGGTTTGACCGCAGTCATCTCCATCAAGGTAGCAGAGCCACAGTTTGAGGGACAGACCAAGACCAAGTTGGGCAACAGTGAGGTACAAGGTGCCGTACAGCAAGCAGTAAACGAGGCTTTGGCAGACTACTTGGAGGAGCATCCAGACGAGGCAAAGCGCATCTGCGAAAAGGTCGTCTTGGCAGCTACAGCTCGTATCGCAGCCCGCAAGGCTCGCGAGAGTGTTCAGCGCAAGAACTTCATGACCGGCGGTGGTCTCCCTGGCAAGCTTGCCGACTGCTCTATCAAGGACCCTAAGGAATGTGAGATCTTCCTTGTCGAGGGTGATTCCGCAGGTGGTTCTGCTAAGCAAGGCCGTGACCGCTTCCATCAGGCAATTCTCCCATTGAGAGGTAAGATTCTGAACGTGGAGAAGGTACAATGGCACAAGGTATTCGAGGCTGAGTCTGTCATGAACATCATCCAGAGTATCGGCGTACGATTCGGCGTAGATGGTGAGGACAGCAAGGAAGCCAACACCGACAAGTTGCGTTATGACAAGATTATCATCATGACCGATGCCGATGTCGATGGTTCTCACATCGACACACTGATTATGACATTGTTCTATCGCTTCATGCCAAAGGTCATCGAAGAAGGCCATTTGTATATCGCGACACCACCGCTCTACAAATGTACTTATCGTAGCAAGGTGAGCGAGTACTGCTACACCGAGCAACAACGACAGGCATTCCTCGACAAATACGGCGAGGGACAGGAAGACAAGAATATCCACACCCAGCGATACAAAGGTTTGGGTGAGATGAACCCAGAGCAGCTTTGGGAAACCACCATGGACCCATCCACACGCTTGCTCAAGCAGGTGACCATCGAGAATGCAGCGCAAGCTGACGAAATCTTCTCCATGTTGATGGGAGACGATGTGGAACCACGCCGCGAGTTCATTGAACAGAATGCTACTTATGCAAACATTGATGCATAAAGACCATATTAAAAGGCAGACTTTTTCTAAGGTCTGCCTTTTTTAAAATTATCCAACTATATAATCAACCTAAACAACTATCCATATATGACACAAAAAAGAATGCTTGCAATAGCAACATGGATGGCAACACTTACCGTAACACAAGCGCAGACTTTACCGATGAAGTTATGGTATAACCGCCCCGCTATTGCTTTTGAAGAGTCTCTGCCTATAGGCAACGGCAAGTTGGGTGCCCTCGTTTATGGCGGTGCCGACAACGACTCCATCTACCTGAACGACCTTACCCTATGGACAGGAAAGCCTGTCAATCCTAATGAAGGCAAAGGTTCCAGCAAATGGATTGCAACCATCAGAAAGGCACTCTTCAACGAGGATTACAAAACAGCTGATTCCTTGCAGCACTACGTGCAAGGACACAATTCAGAATACTACCAGCCTTTAGGCAGACTGAACATCAAGGATGCCAATACTGGGGTTGCTACCCAGTATAAGCGACAGTTGAGCCTTGATAGCGCTTTGGTAACATTATCGTACCAAAGAAACGGCATTCAGTTTACAAGAGAGTATTTCGCATCTCATCCCGACAAGATGATAGGCGTGAAGCTCAGTGCGTCCCAGAAAGGAGCTATCAACTGCGACATCTCCCTCACCTCCCTCATTCCTCATTTGGTAAAGGCATCCGCCAATCAACTCACCATGACGGGACATGTGACAGGTGATGAGAAAGAAAGCATCCATTACTGCACCATCCTGAAAGTCAACAACACAGATGGACAAATCTCCGCTAGCGACTCCACCTTACACCTACAAGATGTCTCCGAAGCAACTATCTACTTGGTCAACGAGACCAGCTACAACGGCTTCGACAAGCACCCTGTAAAAGAAGGAGCACCTTATCTGGAGAATGCGATGAATGACGCATGGCATCTCGTCAACTTCACCTACGATGAACTGCTCCAACGCCATCTTGCAGACTACAAGAAACTTTTCGACAGAGTGAACTTCCAACTTGCCAACGCTAAGTTTGACAAGGTTCGCCCTACCGACAAGCAACTTCTCGACTACAGCGACAACCAAGAGGCCAATCCATACCTGGAGATGCTCTACTTCCAATATGGCAGATACCTCCTCATCAGTAGTTCAAGAACACCAGGTGTGCCAGCCAACTTACAAGGTCTATGGGCACCCGCCCTCTACTCACCATGGCGTGGAAACTACACCATCAACATCAACTTAGAGGAGAACTATTGGCCTGCCGAGGTAGCCAACCTCTCAGAGCTAGTTGCACCAGTGGATGGACTTGTCAAAGGACTCTCCATCACAGGAAGGCATAACGCACAAAACTTCTATGGCATCAACGAAGGTTGGTGTACCGGTCATAACACAGATGTCTGGGCAATGTCCAACCCTGTGGGCACAGGCAACGAAAGCCCTCAGTGGAGCAACTGGGCGATGGGCGGCGCTTGGCTCGTAGAAACCCTATGGGACCACTACGACTACACAAGAGATACCGACTATCTGCGCAACACAGCATACCCATTGATGAAGGGAGCATGCGATTTCTTGCTCAACTGGTTGATAGAAGACCCACACAACCCAAAGGAGTTGATTACTGCACCTTGTACCTCTCCAGAGGCTGACTATATCACAGACAAGGGGTACCGAGGAAGTTCATTCTATGGTGGCACAGCCGACCTAGCCATTATCCGTGAGCTTTTCAAGAACACCATCAAGGGTGCGCAAGTCTTGGGTATCGACCAAGCATACGCAGAGAGATTGCAAGCATCCCTCGACCGTCTGCGTCCTTACCACATAGGCAAGCGAGGCAACTTGATGGAATGGTACCACGACTGGGATGACCAAGACTGGCATCATCGCCATCAATCCCATTTGCTGGGTCTCTATCCTTTCCATCAGATTTCCGTCAGCGACACACCAGAACTGGCACAAGCAGCCACCAAGACCTTGGAAATCAAGGGTGACAACTCTACCGGATGGAGTACAGGATGGCGCATCAACCTATGGGCTCGCCTCCATCGACAAGACAAGGCTTACCAGATACTCCGCAAGTTGCTCACCTACGTAAGTCCAGAGATTTACAAGGACCGCAAGCATCATTCAGGTGGAACCTATCCTAATTTCTTCGATGCCCACCCACCTTTCCAGATCGACGGAAACTTCGGTGGAACAGCCGGCATTTGCGAGATGCTCATGCAGTGCGATGGCGACACCATGGAGTTGCTCCCAGCCCTGCCAGAGCCTTGGAAAGACGGAGAAATCAATGGTCTGAAGGCTCGTGGCAACTATTCCGTTGACCTTGTTTGGAAAGACGGGAAGGTAAAGCAAGCCAAAGTCACCAGTCTTTTGGGAGGCAAGTTAACGGTGCAATACAATGGCAAGAAGCAAGTACTGACACTCAAAAAAGGTAAATCCAAGATCCTCAAATAAAGGATACACATTCTTCTAATGACAAGAATTATCATCAGTATATTTCTAAGTTTGTTCTGGGCGCCCAATTCTTTCTCACAGGAATTGGGTACCCATTGGATTTGCTATCCCCTACCCAATGATTCGTCTGAAGTCTTATTTAGTCACACTTACGTGAATCAAGGCAGACCTCAACAAGCCATCCTTTCCTTTGCCAGTCCCGGCAAATTGAGGGTATATGTCAATGAAAGGAACATCACCCAAGACCTCTGCTTCAGCAATCCCGATACCTCCACCGTCACCATCCAAACGTATGATGTCACCAGATTCATGCGTCCCGACTCCAATATCGTAGCCGTATGGTATGCCCCTACCCCAGGGCAGCCCATCTCCAAGCAACTCTCCCTAGAGTACTACGGAAAGGACCATACAGGAAGAGACTTCTACCATAAGGCAGATGGAGAATGGAAGTGCCATCTCCTCGAAGGCTGTTACATCAAGAGAGAGGAAGAGCATTTCGATGCCCGCTCCTATGACAACAACTGGAAAGCGACGGATTACGATCGCCGCCAATGGTTATCTCCCCTTGGAGCCTTTCAAGATGAGCCACAACTCTCGACATCGGCAGACATGTATCTTTGTCGCAACAGTCATCTCCAGCAGATATTGCTCCCTATCAGCTCACAAATGACCGAGGAAGGACTTTTGTGCGACTTCGAGAGAACATATCAGGGCACCATCCGATTAACGCTGAGAGAAGCCAAGAAAGGAGAAGTGCTACAGATAGGCGGCTTGACCTATACATGCAGTGGAGAAATGGATGAGCAAGCCTTCCGCCGATTCACCTATAGTATAGGCAGAAGTTTCACCATTACAGACAATCACAAGTTGAAGAAAATTCAAATCATGAACATCGAAGGCTTGGATTATTGATTTCAAAGCAACACACTATGACAGAAAGTGCCAACTTCAGAAATGTAATTTCAATCCCCCAAGCCAAGCATTACTTTGGTAGGGGCAATTACATCAACGACGCCCTATACCTAGTAGATAAAATCAAAGGGAGCAACTTGCCACAAAATTTCAAGCAGGCGAAATGCATCGTCATCTTGTTTTGCGAGAAAGGAGGATTCAAGTATGATTCAAAGGGAAGCACGATTTATGCAAGTCAAAACGACCTCGTGTTTTTCACAGATGGACAAGACATTTCTCACTTGCAAGCCCTATCCGACTCTTATCTTGGGCAAGCCATCTTCATCAGTACCAATACACTCTCCTGTATAGAGAACAGAGAATATAACGAGAACTGCCTACTCCACAGAATCCGGAAGACGAACAAGATCAAGCTTTCGCAACAAGAGATGGATACCTTCAACGATATTTTCACACTCATCAGCGAAGGAATCTCATCCCACACTAATGGTCACCAAATCATAGCCTACATCAAATTGATAATAGCCATTATCAATCTAGTGTTCAGCAAGGATTTATCATCCGACTGCCACACCTTAGATTACGAAGAACTGAAATACCAACAATTCATCAACCTCGTAGAAGAAAAACTGATTCTAAAGATTCCAATTTCTGAATATTGCCAAGAACTAGAAATATCTAAAACGCACCTTTCGCATATAGTCCATCTCTTCGCAGGAATAACTCCTCAGAAATACATCCATAAAAAACTAATCAATCGCATCTGCATCGTTGCAGAAACCACCTCAGCCGAAGCCATGCCCATATACAAAATAGCAGAACGATTTCACTTTCGTTCTGCCTCCGAGCTATCTCGCTTCGTCAAGCGAGAAATCAAAATAAGTCTTTCTACTTATCGCTGTTTAGAATCTGTTGAGCAACAGTACATAATTCATCATACCACTCTTGACCAAATCGTTTGACCAGCGGACCTTCCAAGAACCGATAGACAGGAAGGTTCAATTCCTCCCCTTTCTTGATGGCAGCCTTACAGATACGCCACTTGTTGTAGTTGATGCCATAGATGCCATTGCCGAAATGCTTGGCACGGATAGGATACAAGGCGCAAGAAATCGGCTTCATAAACTTCGACTTTCCCTCACGATAAGCTCGTTCCAAGGCGCAAAGACAACAATTCTGGATGGTATGTCCATCGTTCATGTCCTTCAAGTCCTGATAGCAAGTAAAGACACAATCCTTGCCGTTCACGATACTCGTCACCAAGTCGCCCTCGATGTCTGTGTAAGCCACACCCTGTTTGTCGATGACCGCTTGGGCAGAAGCCGAAAGGTCGTCCCATACGGCATCCAAAGAGTCCTCTATCTCCATGATTTCATCCATGGTGACAGGAGCTCCCGCATCTCCCTCTATGCAACACTCGCCCTTGCAAGCATCCAGGTCACAGCAAAATTTCTCGGTGATAATGTCAGGTGAGACCAACACATCGCCCACCTGAAGAATACGTAGTTCGTCTTTGTTCATAAATGTCTTTGTCGAAATAAGGCGACATGCCTTACCTTATTAATATCGCTACCATTGTATCGGCGTCATGCCATTCTGCTGCAAATACTCATTGCAACGAGAGAAGTGATGATTGCCAAACCATCCACCTCTGTTGGCAGACAAAGGAGAAGGATGCACACTCTGCAATACCAAATGACGGCTTGCGTCAATCAACGAAGCCTTGCTGCGAGCATAACCACCCCAGAGGATAAACACCAAATGGTCTTTGTCTTTGTTGAGAGCCTTGATGGCAGCGTCTGTAAACTCCTCCCATCCCTTGCGCTGATGACTTGCCGCCTGATGAGCACGAACGGTGAGAGTAGCGTTGAGCAACAACACTCCCTGCTTAGCCCAACGAGTCAAGTCGCCCGTCTGTGGCATAGGAGTACCGAGATCCATCTGAATCTCCTTGAATATATTCATCAATGATGGAGGGAATGGGATGCCATCAGGCACAGAGAAGCTCAATCCCATCGCCTGTCCCGGCTCATGGTAAGGGTCTTGTCCGATGATCACCACCTTCACATCATCAAAAGGGCAAAGATTGAAGGCGTTGAATATAAGCTTGCCCGGAGGATAACAAGGCGTATGCAAGTATTCCTCCTTCACAAAGTTGGTGAGATTCACAAAGTATTGCTTGTCAAACTCATCCCCAATATGCTGTCTCCAACTGTCTTCAATCTTTACGTTCATATAGATAATCTTTAATCAATAATCAAGTTCTCACCAGTCATGTCTGCAGGCTGCTCCAATCCCATGATGTGGAGGATAGAAGGAGCTACGTCAGCCAAACGACCATCCTTAACGGTAGCAGAGTTGTTGTCAGTTACGTAGATGAATGGAACTGGGTTCAATGAGTGAGCTGTGTTAGGAGTACCATCCTCGTTGATAGCGTTATCAGCGTTACCATGGTCAGCGATGATGATAGCCTCGTAGTCATTAGCCTTGGCTGCCTCGATTACCTCCTTCACGCAGTTGTCAACAGCATGGACAGCCTTTGCGATAGCATTGTAGATACCAGTGTGACCTACCATATCACCATTAGCGAAGTTGACAACGATGAAGTCATACTCCTGGGTATTGATGGCACCCACCAACTTATCCTTTACCTCGTAGGCACTCATCTCTGGCTTCAAGTCGTAGGTAGCCACCTTTGGAGAAGGAACCAAGATACGATCCTCACCCTCGTATGGAGTCTCACGACCACCATTGAAGAAGAATGTTACGTGAGCATACTTCTCTGTCTCTGCAGTGTGAAGCTGCTTCTTGCCCTGCTTGCTGAGGTACTCGCCGAGGGTATCCATCACGTTCTCCTTAGGGAAGAGGATGTGAACACCCTTGAAGCTTGCATCGTATGGAGTCATGCAGTAGTACTGCAAGTCCTTGATGGTGTGCATGCCTTCCTCTGGCATATCCTGCTGAGTCAACACCTGGGTCAACTCCTTGGCACGGTCGTTACGATAGTTGATGAAGATGATGACATCACCTTCCTTGATGGTACCATCTACAGTAGAGTTGTTGATTGGCTTGATGAACTCGTCGGTCACGCCCTCGTCGTAGCTTTCCTGCATAGCCTGTACCATATCGGTAGCCTGCTTACCCTTAGCGTCAACGAGCAAGTCGTAAGCTTCCTTCACACGATTCCAACGCTTGTCACGGTCCATTGCGTAGAAACGACCTACGATGCTGGCGATGTGAGCGTCATTCTTCTCACAAACAGCCTGCACTTCCTCGATGAAGCCCTTACCGCTCTTAGGGTCAGTGTCACGACCATCCATGAAACAGTGAACGTATGTCTCCTTCAAGCCATACTCCTTACCGATTTCGATCAACTTGAAGAGGTGATTCAAAGAAGAGTGAACACCACCCGTAGAGGTCAAGCCCATCAAGTGGAGCTTCTTGCCAGTCTTCTGTGCATAGCTATAAGCGTTGATGATTTCCTGATTTTTCAAGATGTCACCGCTTTCACAAGCCTTGTTGATCTTAACGAGATCCTGATATACCACGCGACCTGCACCGATGTTGAGGTGACCTACCTCAGAGTTACCCATCTGTCCGTCAGGCAAACCTACGTTTTCACCGCAAGCCTGGAGCTGAGAGTGTGCAGAAACTGCTGTCAAATAATCCAAGTAAGGAGTTGGAGTGTTATAGATTACATCCCCCTTACCATGCTGTCCGATTCCCCATCCATCGAGAATCATCAAAAGAGCTTTTTTTGCCATAATTACATAAAATAAATAAAATTCGAATTTCCGTGTGCAAAGTTACAATAAATAGAGAAAAGCACAAAATAAATCGAGACTTATTTTTCATTTCGAGCGTAGCGTAGCCCATCTCCAGATGCAATATTTCATCCATTGCCTCGTTTCTTAATTAAGCAAACGAAATCATTTATCACAAACATCCTAGCGGCTATGAGCAATAGAATTTTACAACTTGACTTCCTCAAAGGCATCCTCATCATCAATGTCATCATGATTCACTTGATATATTTAGGTGAATGCCATCCTGACTTCAAGCGTTTTCTGTTGCTCTTCACCACGCCATCGTTTTTTGTCATCTCCGGCTACCTTGCCCATGTCAACAAGCCTACTCGCCTTTTCTCGAAGAAGGTGTTTTGGTGGCTCGTACCTTACATCATCATGGAGGGTGCCTACATCGTGATGGCATCCCTCTTGCCCATCAAGGAGCATATCGACCAACTTTCGCTTGCGGTTTTCCTCGACCACCTGTTTCTGTCACCACTAGGTCCCTACTGGTACATTCACGACCTCATCGTATGCTATGTGGGCTACTTTTCACTCCACAAGGCTTTAACGGCAACGCGCTTATGGCTCATCATACCATATATCATCATCATGATCATCCTCGCCTTGTCTGTCCCTAAATATACCAGTCTTCAGAGCGTTCTGTTCTTTAGTGCGGGTATCATCATCAAGCACTCCACAGATAACTTCGTCAAGTTTTTCCATCCTTCATGGATAGCCCTCCCTATCCTAGCCATCTTGTACATCTTCCATGACGACGTGAAGATGATCGACTTGATTCGCAATGTCATCATCTCCTACATAGCAATGGGCTCATTGCTTTTCGTCTATTCCTATCTCCCGAAAAAGTTCATCCATATCATCAATATGGTTGGGCGCAACACACTTGCCATCCTTCTTTTTTCACCGATGTTCACCATCATCACCAAGCGTTTTGTGCCTCTTTTCTCATTCGACCCTACCACCATCCTCTTCACGGTGGTATCAGTCACTTTCTGCATCGTGGGCTGTCTCGCCGTCACCTACCTACTGGACAAGTGCAGATGCTCGTCCTATCTCTTCGGAGAAAAGCAGTATCTCAAGCTGTAAGACTGCATTCAAGAGAACGCTTGACATATGTCACGCAATCGTTTGGCGGCCGCTTGACAATCATTTGGCGGTCGCCCGAAGATTGTTTGGCGGTCGCCAACAGATCTTTCGACAAATGCCGAAAGACTTGCGAGCCTAGATGCGCAGGCGAACGAACTGGGAGGCTCATGGCAAAAGGACGAGGAGTCTTTGGCTAATAGAAATACTATATTTGCACCATGGAAAGTGCACTTTTCATGTAAATATGCACCGTGGAAGGTGCATATCTTGCACAAATCTGCACTTTTCAAGGTGCATTTTATCCAAATTCTACGTAGTTCGTGACGATGTAGAGTATGCCAATGGCGACATTCTCCCATTATGGAGTTTCGGATTGCTGTATTAGAACGACAGCTTGATGACTCTGCAATCCAAAGATAGCCAACTCTTCCACTTCTTAGGAAGCAGACATAAAACAAAAAGTCCCGACATTTTTGGAAAAACGTCGGGACTTTTTTATAAAAACCTCGGGACTTTTTTCTCCTTGCCTGCCGTTGCATTGAAAAAGGCAAGGAAAAGAAGTCGATTACATCTACTAATTCTTTCTCAAATAATTCTTCTGAACATTTACAGGGCAAGCATTGCTTACCTTCTCTGTGTATTCAGCGACCTTGAGCGAAGCGGTTCCCTTGATGGTCTCCACATCAGTACCTACTTGGAAGAGATAAGTACCTGCATCTACCTTCCACTGGCTGTTAGCCTCATCGAAGTTG
>FR893232.1:0-5117 GCA_000436035.1 Prevotella sp. CAG:732
CTCTAAGCGTAGAGAGAGAATTAAAGGAAGAATATTTTAAGAAATAAGAGTCCTAATGGCATAAAACACCACCAACTAGCTTTGCTGAAAGGTAAAAACGATAATGATTTCCCTCGCACAGGTAACTAAATTACAACTTTTCTATCTTTTTCTGCTCAGTTTTCGATATTTTATAGTACTTTTGCCGCATCATCAAAACGATAAAAGATATGCTGCAAACTATAAGAAATCGTAGAGTTATTAGGTTAGAAGAAAATACAATAGGGGTTTTCTCTATGTTTATCAACTAGGGATAACATCTTTTTTATACAAAAAACTTCATTTTAGGGGTGATTGAATCTCCTTTTGTTTGTATATAGGCATAGAAACAAGAAAAAAAGAATGACAGAGAAAAAAGAAAAACAGATGGAACAGCTTTTTCGTGCCAACTACGAAAGGATGTATCGCTTTGCCTTTGCCTTGCTCCATGACAACGAGGAGGCAAGAGATGTGGTAAGCGATGTCTTTTCTAAGTTGTGGGAGCATGACATCAAAGAGGAGACAGCCTCAGCTTATCTCATGCAAAGCGTGAAAAATGCTTGTCTCAATCTTATCGCTCAGAAGAAACGGGACGAACGATTACAGCAGCTTCTTCCGTTAGAGTTAGAACAAGATGCACTGTTGGAAGAAAGATGGCAAGCTACGGTCCACTGCATAGGCCATGACCTTACGCCACAAACAGCTTCCGTGATTCGCCTCTGTTTTGGCGAGCGAATGTCGTATAAGGAGACGGCTGAAGAATTGGGCATCAGCATCTCGGCGGTAAACAAACATATCGTGAAAGGTTTGCGAACGCTGAGAGATAAATTGAAAGACTTATAGATAAACTTAAGTGAAGAGGCTTGAAGACGTCCTGGCTTTAGAACTTATTACAAACAAAAGAAAGGAATGAAAATATGAAACAAGATTCATCACATACTGATAAATGGGATATTCTTCTCGATCTATTGGAGAATCCTACCGCATATTCCGAGACCCAGAAAAACGAGATTCTTGGGGATGAGGAAACTTTAGAAATGTGCCGACAGATCGTGAATGTTCATCAAGCTCTTGATTCTCAAAAGAAGGATGAAGAGATCCACCTACCTTCTATGGATGAGGAGTGGGAAAAGTTGAAGGAAAAGAAGTTGGGCAATATGGGTATAGAGCCAAAGGAGAAGATACCAGCGAAGACGGCAACCCTTTGGAGTCCGATGAGAAAAGTAGCTGCAATAGTGGCAGTACTCATAGTATCAGGCTTCACATTCGCTGCCATACATTTGGCATACCATTCGTTCCAAACTTCTCCTTCCCATGACACAAATATGGTAAAGGAGGAAGCCGAGGACAAGGATTCTGTCCGACTCGTTGCAACAACAGTACAGAAGACAGGTGCCGTAAATGATAGCGTTTCCACCAAACTTCCTCTGCTCTATGAAGACATGGAACTTCAGGCTATCTTGCAGCTTATCGCCCAGCATTTTAATGTTCAGGTGGTTTATAAAAATGAGTCTTCAAGGCACATTCGTCTTTATCTCCAACTGACAGAGCAAATGAACCTGGATGAAATCATCGAACTGATGAATCACTTTGAGAAAGTGAACATCCACTCAGAGGGGAAGACTTTGATTGTCGAGTAAAAAACAGAAAGCAATGAAAAAACAAGAATATATCAAGTTGATGGCATATTGTGTTGTCTTATTGATGCTTCACATTCAGCCCATCCATGCCCAGCGTATCAACCATAACTTCCGCAATACTTCTATGTCGGAAGCACTTACTACACTTGCAAAAAGCACAAGTGATTATCGTATCAACTTCATGTATAATGAGTTGGAAGACTTCACGGTGACAACTCAGGTCGTGAAGCGTACTGCCCCTGAAGCTATCAAACAAATCATCGGTTTTTATCCCATGAAAATGACGATAGATGGTAAGAACATCTTTGTGGAATGCACCCAAAAGACGCCTACCAAGATGATGGGACGTGTTGTGGATGTCCAGCATCATCCTGTGGATTTTGCCAATGTCAGTTTGTTGAATGCACAAGATTCTTCTTTCATTACGGGTGGTGTAACCAATGAGAATGGTCAGTTTGTCATACCTTGCGAGGTGAGAAAAGCTATCGTGAAGGTGAGTTGCGTAGGTTATCAGACGCTTACTCGTACCTTTGATACTGGCAAGATAGGCAGTATCACTTTGAAAGAGGCAACCATGCATCTGCAAAAGGTCGTGGTGAAATCGTCACGCCCCGTTGTCGCCATCAAGGGCAATGCCTTGGTTACAACGGTAGCCAACTCTCAATTAGAGCATGCAGGAACAGCGAACGATGTGTTACGCCAGATACCAATGGTTACAGGAAGGGATGGAAACTTCGAGGTGTTTGGCAAGGGTACACCTCTTATATATATTAATGGTCGTGCCGTACAAGACAAGAATGAACTTTCACAGCTCAATTCGCAAGACATCAAGAATGTGGAAGTCATCACCAATCCCGGTGCCAAGTATGCCGCCTCCGTCAAGTCAGTTATCCGTATTCGCACCAAGTTGCCACAAGGTGAAGGCTTTGGAGGAACGCTTCGTGCGCAAAATGGTTTTCGACACTATTTCTCTAGCATGGAGCAAGCCAACTTGAAATATCGCACGGGTGGGCTGGAGTTTTTCACCAATCTCAATTATTATGGCGGTAAATTCTATAGTCTTGAGAACATGAAGATGGAAACACAAGGTTCCACCTCTTGGCTTCAGAATATAGAAAGTTTCAACAATATGAGAAACAACGAGTTCTTCGGCAAGTTGGGGTTCTCTTGGATGATCAACGAGCATCATTCCATCGGTGCTTACTACATGAATGGAGCTGCTTTGCTAAAGCCAAATTCCAATTATAGTTCGACTTCGTATGCTGATGGAGAGTTGGATGAAGAAGTTTCCGCAGTAAAAAGAAGGAGAAAGCATACTGTGCCAAAACACCATGCCAATATTTATTATAATGGTGAGGTGGGCAAATTGGGCATTGACTTCAACATGGATTACATGTGGAGAAAGAAGCGAGAAACTTCCGATCAGGAAGAGACGAATAGGAACCAACAACAGAAACAGGTGGCTTCTACGAGCATCGGACACTCACGAATGTTTGCAGAAAAGTTGGTGTTGAGCTATCCTCTGTGGAAAGGACAAATCGAAGTGGGCAATGAATATATCGCCTCGCAGATGTTGAATGATTTCCATATCAATATGGCTACCATTGGCAATAGCAATACCAAGAGTGACGAGAAGAATATGGCAGGTTTCTTCTCCATTGGTCAGCAATTGGGTAAAATCGCAGTTGAGGCAGGTCTTCGCTACGAGCATGTCACCTTCAAATATACGGAGAATGGACAGTTCAAGGAAGACCAAAGCAAGACTTATAACAATGTGTTCCCTTCCTTGTCTATTTCTACAGAGATAGGAAAGACACAATGGGCATTGAGTTACACCAGCAAGACGCAGCGTCCATCATACGAAGACCTAGATGGGACAGTCACCTATGTCAATCATTTGCTCTTGGGAAGTGGCAATCCTTATCTTTCTCCTGTCAAGATTCATTCCGTGGAACTGATGGGGGCATGGAAGCAATTCTTTGCAAAGGTATCATACGATTACAAAAAGGATGCCATCATCAACATCTCAAAACCTTACGGAGAAAATGGAGAGATGAAGTATCTCACCTTGGAGAATGCGCCCAAGATACAAGAGTTACAAGCATTCCTCGGCGCACAATTCCATATTGGAATTTGGCAACCAAAGGTCAATGCTGGTATCATCAAGCAATGGTTTTCCGGGGAATATCTTGGCGAGCACAGGTCCTTCGGCAATCCATTGGGAATCGTACAGTTCCAGAATGCCATCCATCTGCCTGGCGACATCTGGATGAACATTGACATGGAATGGAACAGCCGTGGAAACAAGGAGAACATGCAGCTCAGTTCTTCCTCTAGCCTCAATGCTAAGCTTTACAAGGCTTTCTGCAAGAATCGTTTCTCGGTTACGCTTGAAGCTAACGACATCTTCAACAAGAGCAATCGTGACATACTATTCTACAATAAGGATGTCACGCTTTGGCAAAGCAGCACCAGCGATAGCCGTTCCCTGTACTTGACATTGCAGTATAACTTCAATACGTCAAGAAGTCGATACAAGGGTCAAGGTGCTGGTACTGAGGAATTGAATCGCTTCAAATAATTCCAAAGAGCTTAATCTTTCTCCCCCAACCATTCTTCCAGCACCTGGCAATACTCATCATTTTGCTCGGCGAAAGGCATGTGGCGGGCTCCTACGAAGAGATGCCACTTGGAATCGGAGATACCATCATAGAGGGTCTTTGCCACCAAAGGAGTGCAGAGATCGTTGGTGCCACTCATCACCAAGCATGGCACTTGTATCTCGCCAAGGCGGTCGGTGTAATCATAATCACGGAGCGTACCTGTAGGAGTGTATTCGTTTGGTCCCCAACCATAGAGATAAGCCTCAGCACCAGCACGCTTCTTTCGGCGAAGACACTCTGGGCTATCCTCTGTCACCTCACCGGCACAATGCAAGAGCATGAAGTGCTCATTCGCCTTGGCATACGCCTCACTCGAAAAGTCATCCTTCGCCTCAGCCTCGGCAATGGCACGCTGGTCTTCCTCCGACATAAACTTGATCATGCGGTGTTGCTCACTTGCCCAAAGTTTGCTGCTCGAAAGAGTGCTGCTGAGGATGGCGGACTTCACGCCCTTTGCCTGCTTCTCTATCAGATAGATGATGGCAAGCATACCGCCCCACGACTGTCCTAAGAGATGAAAATGGTCGATGTGGAGATAGTCGATGAGTGAACAAAGTTCGTTGAGCCAAGTCTCAGGAGTCCAGAGTTCGGGATGTCCCTCCACGAAGGAGTTGCCACATCCCAACTGGTCGTACATGATGACGGCACGCCCTGTCTCCGCTACTCTATCCAAGAGTTCAAAATAGTTGTGGGTACTGCCTGGTCCACCATGCAAGAGGATGATAGGACTCTTGCCCTCTTCCGTCTTTCCCACGATACGATAATATGTTTGATAGCCCATGAAGGGCATATATCC
>FR893232.1:5135-18303 GCA_000436035.1 Prevotella sp. CAG:732
ATGAAGGGCATATATCCTTCCTTGATTTCCATTGTCTTCAAATGTTTATATATTATAATGTGCAAAATTATAAAAAAAATAGCAATAAAACAAATCTATCTCAATTATTTTCCGTACTTTTGCAAAAGAAGTTTGATTATCAAGAATTTGATGACCATCAACGCAAAATAGTGACAACTAACAAATTATCAAGACAATGAAGAAAACGATATTATCTCTCGCCACACTGCTCCTCTCCATGAGCATGATGGCACAAACGCAAGTGAAGACCGCCGAGGGTATCCTCGAAGGCAAAGACCTCTCAGGCATCACCATCTTCAAGGGCGTACCTTTCGCAGCCCCACCAGTAGGCAATCTGCGTTGGAAGGCTCCCCAGCCTGTGCAGAAATGGGAGGGCGTGAGAAAGGCTACCGAATATGGTCCTAACCCGATGCAGGAAGCACTCTTCGGAGATATGAACTTCGGAACAAAGGTGAACAGCGAGGACTGTCTCTATCTGAATATCTGGACTCCAGCCAAGACGATGAAGGAACATCTGCCAGTGCTCATTTACTTCAATGGCGGTGGACTGATGGCAGGAAGTGGCAGCGAACCTCGATATGCTGGCGATGCGATGGCTCGAAAGGGCATCATCTCCATCACCGCCAATTATCGTGAGGGCATCTTCGGTTTCTTTGCCCATCCGCAACTCTCCAAGGAGACATCTTACAAAGGCTCTGGCAACTATGGTTTCATGGATCAAGTGGCTGCCATCCAATGGGTGAAAGACAACATCGAAGCCTTTGGTGGCGACCCTAACCGCATCACCATCGTGGGCGAGTCAGCTGGAAGCATGTCGGTCAGTGCCTTGATGGCATCCCCTCTCTGCCAAGGTCTCTTTGCGCAAGCAATGGGTTCAAGCGGTTCGGTGATGGGATTCAACAAGGTCCTTACCTTGAAGGAAGCCGAACAGAAAGGCGTGGAATTAGCCAAGCAGATTGGCAAGAAGAACATCAAGGACCTGCGTGCCCTCCCTGCCGAGGAACTGATGAAACTTGCCGCCGTCAAAGCCGTTCCTACCTATAACATCGACGGCTATTTCCTGACCGAGCAGCCTACCGAGACTTTCGCTAAAGGCAATCAGACCAAGGTGCCTTTGCTCATCGGTGGCAACAATCAAGAGATGTCGCCATGGGCTGTGCTCGCTGGAAAGCAACCTACCGTAGAGAATCTGAAAGCAGGAGCTAAGGCGATGTTTGGCGACAATGTGGACGAGGCATTCCGTCTCTATGGCATCAACAGCGACAAGGATGTGTTGGAGCAGCCAGGCATCAACCTCGCCTCCGACCTCTTCCTCGATTACTCCACATGGAAGTGGGGCAACATGCACAAGCTCACAAGCGGTAAACCTGTTTATCGCTATCGTTATTGCCATCCTCGCCCAGCCATGGCTATCAAAGGAAAGGTGGCAGGACTGGCTGGCGGCGTAGTGGATGCCAAGGAAGGACAACCTCAGATGCCACAAGATAAGGGTGCCGTTCACTCTGCCGACATCGAGTATGCAATGGGCACACTGCCTACCAACCGAGTATATGATTGGCAGCCAGAGGACTACATGGTAAGCGACATCTTCAGCCAATACTACGTGAACTTTGTGAAGACAGGCAACCCTAACGGCTTGGGTCTCGTAGAATGGCCATCCACCAATGGCAAGGCAGTAGCACCTGTGCTCCAGATTGATGTCAACACCACGGTGAAGGCAGATGAGCAGATGGAGAAGCGATATGACTTCATCGACAAATTTTTTACAGCAAAGTAGAAGCAGTCAAAAGCTAGGGCAGAGAGGAAATTCTCCCTGCCCTAGGAAAAATTCATACCTAGGCAGGGAAGAATTTATACCTAACTAGGAAAAAAACAAAGTGGGGTGTGCCATCATTTCGGCACATCCCACTTCATTTTTATCGCTTCATCAATAATTTTTACATCATACTAAGAGGCATCACAGCATCACACGTAGAAGCATCGCTGCATCATTCTTCAGATGAAGTAGGCGGTTCACCTTCCCTTGCCCTCTGCTCCATTTCCTCGGCGATTCTCATTTGCTCTTCCGCCTTGCGCCGAGCACGCTCCGCTTCCTCTTGCGCTCTCTGACGAGCCAAGGCAGCCTCACGCTCAGCCTTCTCACGAGCCTTTTGCGCCTCTTGCTCCGCCTTGATTCTAGCTTGTTCAGCAGCCTCGGCAGCTGCTTTCGCCTCAGCCTCAGCTCGTTCCTTCGCCAATCGAATCATCTCCTCACGTTGCTTCTTGATCAAGTCATACATGATAACAGAGGCTTCATCTGGAGCAATCTGGTCGCCCAGACGCTGGCGCACCTCCTGATATTCCGCCAACATCTTCTCCCTGCCCGGCATACCCGGCAGTATCTGATAGAGTTCGTCGGCAATGCCATCCACCGTGAAGCGGTCGGCAAGCATCTCCTTCACGATCTCCTTGTTGGCTATCAAGTTGACAAGTGAGATATACTTCACCTTAATAATATGATTGAAGGCGAAGCGTATCAACTTAGGCACCGGTGTTTCATAGCATACCACTTGAGGCACATTGAAGAGAGCCGTCTCCAGCGTTGCCGTGCCGCTCGTCACGAGAGCCGCCTTGCTATTTGCCAAGAGAGGATAAGTCTTGTTTTTCACCAGTTTGACCGGCGTACCCATAATAAACTTCTCGTAATACTCATCCTCCACGGAAGGAGCACCAGCCAACACCATCTGATAGTCCTCAAATCGCTCCGCCACCTCTATCATCGCAGGCAGATTGTCTTTGATTTCTTGCAGACGACTACCAGCCAGCAAGGCGATGATTGGCTTATGAATGTCAATATTATTCTCTTGGCAGAACTCAGCATAGCTCTGATGATAAGTAGCTCGAAACTCATATACTTCCTGGGCAGTCGGATTACCCACATAGTGGATAGAATAGTGATGCTTCTTCTCATAGAAAGGCACTTCGAACGGCAAGATAGAGAACATCTCGGCGATGTCTCGCTTGATGCTCCGGATGCGCCACTCCTTCCAAGCCCAAATCTTAGGGGATATATAGTAATAAGCAGGTAACAGCGTATTCTTTTTCAAGAACTTAGCGATACTGAGGTTGAATCCCGGATAATCCACCAATATCACGACATCCGGTTTCCAATTGACAATATCCTGTTTACACATCTTCATATTGGAGAAGATGGTACCCAAATGCAAGAGAACGGGCACAAAACCCATATAGGCAAGTTCCTTGTAATGCTTGACACGCGTACCTCCTTCGGCAGCCATCAAGTCGCCACCGAAGAAGCGAAACTCCGCCAATTCGTCCACTTTTTTCAACGAGCGCATCAACCTACTGGCATGAAGGTCGCCACTCGCCTCGCCTACTATCAAATAATACTTCATAATTACAGATGGAGTTACAAGTTAGGAGACTGGAACTTCTCCAAGAAATCATAATCCGTGACATCTATCTTGGTAGGGGTAATCGAGATATAGCCATGCGAGAGAGCCCACTGGTCGGTATCGGTAGCCTCAGGCTCGTCGTTGCGATACTCGCCCACCATCCAATAGTAATCGTAGCCACGAGGGTGACGTCTCTTCACCACCTCATTAATCCAAGAACCTTGCGTCATACGGCACATCTTGAATCCCTTGAAAGGAGGTTGCACAGGGAAGTTGACATTCAAGCAAGTGCCATTAGGCAAGCCCTCGGCAATCACTTTCTTCACGATAGCCAGTATGCCATCTCGCAATGGAGTGAGGTCGGCGTTCTCATCATAGTTGCAACTGCTGAAAGCCACGGAAGGAATATACTTCATACAACCCTCCTTTGCCACACCCATCGTACCAGAATAATGATTGTTGACACTGGAGTTGTCACCATGGTTGATACCACTCAGGATGATGTCGGGAGTACGTCCCACAAGCAGTTGGTCGAGTGCCAACTTCACACAATCGACAGGTGTTCCACTACACGACCAAACCTCGACCTCATCTCCCATGTTGTGACGTCGCTTCAATCGCAAAGGTTCGACAGCCGAGAAGGCACAACCGAAGCCAGAGCGAGCACTTTCCGGGGCGACGACCAGCACCTCGCACCAATCCTTGAGGAAGCTGACGAGCGTCTTGATACCATTGGCATGATAGCCATCATCATTTGAAATTAATACTAAAGGTCTCTTATTTTCCATAAAAATATCTTTCTTTTTGGTGCAAAAGTAATAAAAAAACTATAAAGTCACGTATTTCTCGCATAAAATATGTATCTTTGCATCGATTTTCACTATTATAACGTACATAAAATGGGAAAAATAATCGCATTAGCTAATCAAAAGGGTGGTGTCGGCAAGACAACCACTACTATCAACTTGGCTGCTTCGTTGGCCACATTGGAGAAGACAGTGCTCGTAGTCGATGCCGACCCACAGGCGAATGCCTCCAGCGGTCTGGGAGTTGACATCAAGGAAGTAGATTGCTCTCTCTACGAGTGCATCATCGACCACGCCGATGTAAGAGATGCGATATACACCACCGACATCGACGGTCTCGACATCATCCCTAGCCACATCGACTTGGTGGGTGCGGAGATAGAGATGCTCAACTTGCAGAATCGTGAGAAAGTGATCAAGACGCTCTTGGAGCCTATCCGCGATGACTATGACTTCATCCTCATTGACTGCTCCCCTTCGCTCGGTCTGATCACCGTCAACTCGCTCACCGCCGCCGACAGTGTCATCATCCCAGTGCAGTGCGAGTATTTCGCCCTGGAGGGTATCAGCAAGTTGCTCAACACCATCAAGATTATCAAGAGCAAGCTCAACCCGAAGCTCGAAATCGAAGGTTTCCTACTCACCATGTATGACAGCCGTCTCCGCCTCGCCAACCAGATTTACGACGAGGTGAAGCGCCACTTCCAGGAATTGGTATTCAAGACCGTCATCCAGCGTAACGTGAAACTGAGTGAAAGTCCTAGCCACGGTTTGCCTGTCATCCTCTATGACGCAGAATCAAACGGTGCCAAGAACCATTTGGCATTGGCTAAGGAAATCATCAACAAGAACTCTTAAAAATGAAGAACGAAGAGTGAAGAATGAAAATATATCATTTATAATTTGAAATGGCAGTACACAAGAAATATAACAACGGTACGAAAAGCAATGCCCTGGGACGTGGACTCGATGCCCTCATCTCGACAGAGAGCGTGAGAACCCAAGGCAGCAGCACCATCAATGAGATTGCCCTCGACCAAATCGAGGCAAATCCTAACCAACCTCGCCGTGAGTTTGACGACGAGGCGCTCCACGAACTTGCCGAGAGCATCAAGGCCATCGGCATCATCCAGCCTATCACCTTAAGACAGGTATCAGAGAATAGATTCCAGATCATCGCCGGTGAGCGCCGTTGGCGTGCATCCCAGTTGGCTGGTCTTCTCGCCATCCCTGCCTACATCCGCACCATCAGCGATGAGAACGTGATGGAGATGGCTCTGGTGGAGAACATCCAGCGCCAAGACCTCAACGCCATCGAGATAGCCCTCGCTTATGAGCATCTCTTGGAAAACGAGGGAATGACACAGGAGAAAATCTCAGAGCGTGTAGGCAAGAGCCGTGCCGCCATCGCCAACTATCTCCGCTTACTCAAGCTTCCTGCACAAGTACAGATGGCTTTGCAGAAGAAGGAAATCGACATGGGACACTGCCGTGCCTTGTTGGCGCTCGACAGTCCTTCCCTGCAAATCAAGTTGTTCAAGGAGATACAGAAGAACGGCTACTCTGTAAGAAAGGTGGAAGAGATGGTACAGAAGTTGAAGAACGGCGAGGACATCGAGAGTGGCAAGAAGACCATCGCCTCCAAGGCACAGGTGCCAGAGGAGTTCACCTTGCTCAAGAACCGCCTGTCCCAGTTCCTCAACACCAAGGTACAGTTCACTTGCTCCCCAAAGGGCAAGGGCAAAATCAGCATTCCTTTTGCCAATGAGGAAGAGCTGGAAAGAATCATGAGCATTTTCGACCAATTGAAACAGGACTAAAGAAAGTGAAAATCAAATTATCACATATCTGCATCACTGCCTTGCTATGGCTGTCTTCCACTCCGATGCTGGCTCAGAAGGATTCCCTCTCATGGGATGCACCTGAAAGCATCAGCCTAGAAGACTCCATCACCCTAGACAGTGCTAAGCTCAGCAAGGCTTTGGCACCAAAGGCTTTGCGCAAGAAGCGCGACTGGGCCACTTGGCGACCTAACACCAAGCGTGCCCTGTGGCTAGCCTTGGTATTGCCGGGCGCAGGACAGATATACAACCGCAAATACTGGAAGCTTCCTATCATCTATGGAGGTTTTGTGGGATGTGCCTATGCGATGAGCTGGAACAACCAGATGTACCACGACTACTCGCAGGCATACCTTGACATTATGGACGACGACCCCAACACGCAGAGCTACAATCAGTTCTTGCACCTGGGAGCCAAGATTGACGAGAGCAACATCGAGAGATACAAGGAGATTTTCCGCAAAAGAAAAGACCGTTTCCGCAGATGGAGAGACATGAGCATGTTTGTGATGATTGGCGTATATGCCCTATCTGTGATAGATGCTTACGTCGATGCCTCCCTATCCGAGTTTGACATTTCCGATGACTTGTCGCTCAGATTCGAACCTACCATGCTCAACAATGAGTCGAGAGCACGCAATCCCTTCCGCTCATCCGTACTGGGGCTGCAATGCTCGCTCACTTTTTAAGGGAAGAGTGAAGAAATCGTTTGGTTGAGAGGTTCTTCCCTATACATTATTAATATATATATATAACAACTATACAACAGAAAAGACTATCAGAAAAAAATAATGAAGAAAGTATTGATATTAGCAGCGATGTTGCTCGGTCTCTCAGCAGGAGTGCAAGCACAGACCGACAACGATGATGAAGACGATGTAATCACCGTTACCGACAAAGACGGTAAACAGGAAAAGATAGAAGTGCCTGTCGGATTGGAAGACAACCTCGACAGCTTGCTTCACCTATACAATGCCAAGACATACATGATGGTGGACACCTCATGCAACTATAGAGATGTCAACCCTGTCTTCGAGAAGGAGGTCTATATCGACCGACTGAAGAGATTGCCAACCATCATCGAGATGCCATACAATGATGTTGTACAGAAGTTCATCGACCGCTATAGTGGCAAGTTGCGCCGTTCCGTCAGTTTCATGCTCGGCGCCAGCAACTTCTATATGCCTATCTTCGAGGAGGCATTGGAGGCATACAACCTTCCTTTGGAGTTGAAGTACCTGCCAGTAATCGAGTCTGCACTCAACCCTAAGGCTGTATCGAGAGTAGGTGCCACCGGACTCTGGCAGTTCATGTTGCCTACAGGAAAGCGTTATGGCTTGGAAGTCAACTCACTCGTCGATGAGCGCCGTGACCCTGTGAAGGCATCCTGGGCTGCCGCTCACTACCTGAGCGACCTCTACAAGATATTTGACGACTGGAGCCTCGTCATCGCCGCATACAACTGTGGTCCGAGCAAGGTAAACCAAGCCATCCACCGCGCCAAGGGCTCGGCAGACTACTGGAACATCTATCCTTACCTGCCAAAGGAGACCCGTGGATATGTGCCAGCATTCATCGCTGCCAACTATATCATGAACTACTACTGCGACCACAACATCTGTCCGATGGTCACCGAGTTGCCAACCAAGACCGATACCGTCGTAGTTGAGAAAGACGTACACTTGGAGCAGATTTCCAAGGTGCTCAACATCAGTCTGGAGCACTTGCGCAATCTGAACCCACAATATCGCCGCGACATCATCAATGGTCTCAACAAGCCGATGTCAGTTCGCTTGCCAGCTTCACTCGTAGGAGCATTCATCGACAACGAGGACTCCATCTACAACTACAAGACCGATGAGTTGTTGCTCAAGCGTGACGTAGTGGAAGTCAACGACAATGTTCCATCCGTAAGCCGCAGCAGAAGCTACAGCCGCAGTCACAGTTCCTCATCCAAAAGCAGAGGCAAGCGTGGCGGTCGCAACAGAAAGAGAAACAAGAAGGGAGGCAACAAGAGCGTAACCATCAAGAGTGGCGACACATTGTCTGAGATTGCCGCTCGCCACCATACCACGGTGAAGAAGCTTCGCAAGCTGAACAAGATATCAGGCAACAGCATCCGTGCCGGCAAGAAGATCAAGGTGAAGTAACTCTCACCTTGACTCAGCGCACACACATCACTTCATATATCAACTAAATTTTCAGGAGGGTAGAACCATGGACGATAAAAATTTGAAAGATTTGGAGAGAGAACAAGCCGACAACAAAATGATTAACGATGCTTTCCAGCACCTGTTGGATACATACGTGGCATCACGTCACCGCAAGAAAGTAGATATCGTGACCAAGGCGTTCAACTTTGCACGCCAGGCTCACAAGGGTGTGCGCCGTCTCTCCGGAGAGCCTTACATCATGCACCCTATCGCCGTGGCTCAGATAGCCTGCGAGGAGATGGGGCTCGGTTCTACCAGCATCTGCGCTGCCCTCCTGCACGACGTGGTGGAAGACACCGACTACACGGTGGAAGACATCACCAATATCTTCGGTGCCAAGATAGCACAGATTGTCGATGGACTGACCAAGATCAGTGGCGGTATCTTCGGCGACAAGGCTTCGGCACAGGCAGAGAACTTCAAGAAGCTCCTGCTCACCATGAGCGATGACATCCGTGTCATCCTCATCAAGATTTGTGACCGTCTCCACAATATGCGCACCCTCGCCTCACAGCCTGCCAACAAGCAGTACAAGATAGCTGGCGAGACGCTCTATATCTACGCCCCACTTGCCAACCGTCTAGGTCTCAATAAGATCAAGACAGAGTTGGAAAACCTCAGTTTCAAGTACGATCACCCTCAGGAGTATGCCAACATCGTACATAAGTTGGCAGACACCGAGGCACAACGTGACGACCTCTTCGCCCAGTTTACCGCCCCTATCAAGGAAGAATTGGATAAACTAGGCGTAGAATATAAGATCAAGGCACGTGTCAAGAGTCCTTATTCCATTTGGAACAAGATGCAGAACAAGCACGTGTCGTTCGACGAAATCTATGACATTCTCGCCGTTCGCATCATTTTCACTCCTAAGGTAAGAGAAAATGAAGTGAACGAATGCTTCAACATCTACGTAGCCATCAGCAAGATATACAAGAGTCATCCCGACCGTTTGCGCGACTGGCTCAACCATCCGAAGGCTAATGGTTACCAAGCACTCCATGTCACCTTGATGAGTAAGCAAGGTAGATGGATAGAAGTGCAAATCCGCAGCGACCGCATGGATGAGGTGGCTGAGCAAGGCTTCGCCGCCCACTGGAAATACAAGGAGGGTGGAGAATATACCGAGGATGAGAACGAACTCAACGACTGGCTAGGTACCATCAAGGAAATCCTCGATGACCCTCAGCCTGACGCCATGGACTTCCTCGATGCCATCAAGCTCAACCTCTTCGCATCCGAAATCTTCGTCTTCACACCAAAGGGTGAAATCAAGACGATGCCATCCGACTGTACGGCACTCGACTTTGCTTTCCAGATACACACTTTCCTGGGAAGCCACTGCATCGGTGCCAAGGTCAACCACAAGTTGGTGCCACTGAGCCATAAGTTGCAGAGTGGCGACCAGGTGGAAATCCTCACCAGTAAGAGCCAGCACGTACAACCAGGCTGGATCAACTTCGTGAGCACAGCCAAGGCAAAGAGCAAGATACAAGCCATCCTGCGCCGTGATAATCGAGAGGTGCAGAAGAAGGGCGAGGAAGTACTCAATGAGTGGCTCAAGAAGAACAGTATGGAGGTAAGCACCTCTAGCGTAGATAAGCTCTGCGACTTCCACAACATCCAGAAGCACGACAACTTCTTCCTGGCTCTCGGCAACCATACCATCATCTTGGGCGAGAAAGACATCGACGAACTGCAAGGCAAGAACAAGAAGGAGAAACAATCCAGCAGTTGGCGTGACTACATCCCATTCCTCGGTGGAAAGAACAAGGAAAAGAAGGAGGTAGAAGGCACAGCCAAGCCACAGGAGTTCTTCATCGTGGGCAAGGATTTCAACAAGAAGAAACCGCTCATCATCACAGAGGAGAACATCAACCAGTTTATCTTCCCAGACTGTTGCCATGCCATCCCTGGCGATGACATCATGGGATATATCGACAACAAGAACCGCATCGAGATTCACAAGCGTGCCTGCAAGGTGGCAGCCAAGTTGAAGTCTAGCTACGGCAACCGAATCGTGGATGCCAAGTGGGATATGCACAAGCAGTTGCTCTTCGATGCGACGATAGAAATCAAGGGTATCGACCGCAAGGGTATGTTGCTCGATGTCAGCAAGGTCATCAGCGACCAGCTCGGCATCAACATCCATAAGTTGACCATCAGCAGCGACAAGGGCATCTTCGACGGCACCATCGAACTCCGCATCCACGACCGTGACGAAGTGGGAGTCATCATGGACCAGCTGAAGAAAATCGAAGACTTGCAAGACGTACAAAGAATATTATAAAAATAAATGAAACAACTACTTTTATCTTTTCTTATGTTGCTGTCGGCAACTAATCTGCTGGCAGCCAACAAGTATGACAATCCCGACACCCTCGTCGTATCACGAGACGGAACGGGAGAGTTTCGCACCATCGACGAGGCGATAGAGGTATGCCGTGCCTTCATGGACTACACCAAGGTCATCTACGTCAAGAAAGGTATATATAAGGAAAAGCTCATCATCCCTTCTTGGCTCACCCACATCACCATCTGCGGTGAGGACCGTGACAACACCATTATCACCTGGGATGACCATGCCAACATCCTGATGCCTATCGGCGGACTCGACTCCGAAGCTGCCGTCAAGGGCAAGCCGATAGGAACCTTCCGCACCTATACCTTGAAGGTACAAGGCAGCTACATCACCTTGGAGAACATCACTATCGAGAACAATGCCGCCAAGCTAGGACAAGCTGTAGCCCTTCACACAGAGGGTGACCACATCTTGGTACACAACTGCCGTTTGCTTGGCAACCAAGACACCGTTTATACCGGCGTAGCTGGCACTCGCATCGCATTCTATGACTGCTATATTGAGGGAACCACCGACTTCATCTTTGGTCCAAGCAAAGCATGGTTTGAGAATTGCGAGATTCATAGCAAGGCAAACAGTTACATCACTGCCGCCTCTACCCCAGCCGGACAAAACTACGGATATGTATTCAACAACTGCAAGTTGACTGCCGACGAGGGAGTTGACAAGGTATATCTCGGTCGTCCTTGGCGACCATTTGCCGCCACCATCTTCATGAATTGCGAGATGGGCAAGCATATCGTTCCTGCAGGTTGGGACAACTGGCGCAATCCAAAGAACGAGGAAACAGCCAACTATGCAGAATACAACAACCATGGTGCTGGAGCCTCAACCAAGAATCGAGTAAAATGGAGCAAGCAACTCACCAAGAAGGAAGCCTCCAAGATCGACATCACAACAGTCTTCGGAGAAGATTGCTGGTAAAACAGAAGTTTGCCCAAACTGCATTTCGAATCGACAAAAACAAGCTTATAAAACAAAGTAAACTTCAAAGAAGAACGAAGTAAACTTCAAGCAGCAACGAAGCCTACTCCATATACGAACGAAGCCTATTGCGCCATCAAACGCAATAGGCTTCATTTTTTTATCAATAAATCCCCAAACGGCGCTAGCCCATTTATTCATTATCATTTATCATTTATGATTTGATTCTCACACCAGTCCGTCCAATTGTTTTTTCAAGTCTTTCAGTTCATCTCTCACTCGGATGAGGGTGTCGAGCACCTCGGAAGACTTCTCTGCCCCAGCACGATTCTGCTGCAAGTATTTGCGGGCAGCGGCAATCTTGAATCCCTTCACTTTGATCAAGCTATAGACGACCTTGATTTGCTCAATATCCTTCTCGGTATATTGGCGCACCTTGTTGGCTGTCACCTTAGGTTTGATGAAAGAAAATTCCTTCTCCCAATATCGGAGCGTTGACTCACTGACCCCCACCATTTCAGCAACTTCCTTGATGGAGTAGTACAATTTCACGGTTTTATCAGTATTTAATGCCATATTTTGCTACTTTATTTTCAAAAATAATTAATTTAATTGCAAATTTAAGCAATTCTTGTTATCTTTGCAAAGATTTTCAGAAGAAAATGCCCTAAAGGGCAATTTTTAACAGAATTAAGGAAATTAAGATTAAAACGAAAATAATATGATGACAGCTAACGAAGTGCGCGAATCCTTCAAGAAATTCTTCGAGGGAAAAGGCCACAAGATTGTTCCATCAGCACCTATGGTAATCAAGGATGACCCTACGCTGATGTTTACAAATGCTGGTATGAACCAGTGGAAAGACATCATCCTCGGTACAAAAGACCCAGGCAAGGATGTACGTCGTGTTGATACACAGAAATGTCTCCGTGTGAGCGGTAAGCACAACGACCTCGAAGAGGTTGGTCACGATACTTATCACCACACTATGTTCGAGATGCTCGGCAACTGGAGCTTCGGCGACTACTTCAAGGAAGGCGCCATCGACATGGCTTGGGAATACTTGACAGAGATCTTGAAACTCAACCCTGAGGATCTCTACGTTACCGTATTCGAGGGTAGCAAGGAGGAAGGTCTTGAGCGTGACAACGAGGCTGCTGGCTATTGGGCTAAGCACGTGCCTGCCGACCACATCATCAACGGCAACAAGCACGACAACTTCTGGGAGATGGGCGACACAGGTCCTTGCGGTCCTTGCTCTGAGATTCACGTTGACTCTCGTACTCCTGAGGAGAAGGCACAGGTGCCAGGCCGTGAGTTGGTCAACAAGGACAACCCACAGGTCATCGAAATCTGGAACATCGTGTTCATGCAGTACAACCGCAAGGCTGACGGTTCTCTCGAACCTCTCCCAATGCACGTTATCGATACTGGTATGGGCTTCGAGCGCTTGGTTCGCATGTTGCAAGACAAGCACTCCAACTATGATACCGACATTTTCCAGCCTATCATCAAGGAGATCGAGGCTCTCTCTGGCAAGAAGTATGGCTTCACTACTCCTACTGGTGAGAACGGTGAAGGCAAGGATGAGCAGGAGAAGATCGAC
>FR893233.1 GCA_000436035.1 Prevotella sp. CAG:732
TCGCCAACACCTTCAATGACGGAACCACCATCGCCAGTGTGGCTAACATGAACGACCTCATCTTCCGTGGCAATATCGACGAGACGGAAGTGGGCAACCTCGTGGTGGGCATGCCAATGAAGATTACCATCGGTGCCTTGCAAGACTTGAAGTTTGATGCCGACCTGGAGTATATCTCGCCTAAGGCGGTGGAGAACAATGGTGCCAACCAGTTTGAGGTGAAGGCAGCCGTGCGCTCCGTGAAGGGAAGCAAGATTCGTTCGGGCTACAGTGCCAATGCCGAGATCGTACTAGCCAAGGCGATGCACGTGCTCACCGTGCCAGAGAGCGCCATCGAGTTTAGTGGCGATAGCACTTTTGTGTATGTCATCAAGGGCAGCGACGACAAGAAGACTTACGAGCGCAAGCAGGTCATCACTGGATTGAGCGATGGAGTGAACATCGAAATCAAGAAGGGCATCGGCTTGAAGGACAAGATCAGAGGACCTCAGATTGTCGCCAATAGCAAGGAGGACAAATAAAAACACGGACAAATTGAATTTGTCCCGATGAATTTGTCCTTTCCTTCTAAACTGCTGATATATAGCACGATAGAATTTGCGAGACAAATATCCGGGACAAATTCAATTTGTCCGTGTTTTATTTTTGCCTATTCATAATCTCTTATATTAGGAAAATATGAGTTATGAGGGCAAAAGCTATGAGTCGTAAGTGTTAAAACTACGAGTTAGATTTATTAACACTTTATTTGTTGAGCTTCCAGGTTACACCATCCTTGGTGTCCTTTACCTCGAAGCCAGCACCGGCGAGGGCATCACGAATCTGGTCGCTGGTAGCCCAGTCCTTGGCAGCCTTAGCCTTGGCACGGAGGTCGAGCACCATATCCACTACCTTGCCGTAAGCCTCCTCACGAGCATCGTTGTTGGCACCCTTCTCGCTCTTCAAGCCGAGGAGGTCGAAGGTGAAGAGATGCATCGTGTCGGTCAACTCCTTCAAGTCGTCGGCAGAGATGTTTGCCTTGTGGTCGAGGGCGGTGTTGATGATGTGGCAAGCCTCGAAGAGGTAGCTGATGACAAGCTGTGTCTGGAAGTCATCGTTCATCGCATCATAGCAACGCTGACGCAATTCGCTCACGAACTTCTTCACCTGCTCATCGCTCTGCTTAGCCACAGGCACACGCTCCAAGTCGTTGATACCATTCATCAAGCGCTCCAATCCCTTCTGGCTAGCCTTCAAGGCATCGTTGGAGAAGTCAACCGTGCTGCGATAGTGGGCAGAGAGGATGAAGAAGCGGATGGTCATAGGTGAGTAAGCCTGCTCAAGACTCGCATGATTGCCTGTGAAGAACTGTTCCAAGGTGATAAAGTTGCCGAGGCTCTTACCCATCTTCTGTCCGTTGATGGTAATCATGTTGTTGTGCATCCAGTAGTGAACCATCTGGTCGCCCTGTGAAGCCACAGCCTGAGCTATCTCGCACTCATGGTGAGGGAAAATCAAGTCCATGCCACCTCCGTGGATGTCAAAGTGATTGCCCAGATACTTGCGCCCCATCGCAGTACACTCGCAGTGCCAACCTGGGAAACCATCGCTCCATGGGCTAGGCCAACGCATGATGTGCTCAGGTGAAGCCTTCTTCCAGAGAGCGAAGTCTGCCTGGTTCTTCTTCTCGCCGATACCAGCAAGCTCACGGCTCTCGTTGATGACGTTCTCTAGGTTACGACCAGAGAGGATGCCATACTTATGGTCCTTATTATACTTCTCGATGTCGAAGTAGATGGAACCATTGCTCTCGTAGGCATAGCCATTGTCGAGGATTTCCTGCACCAGTTTCTCCTGCTCGATGATGTGACCAGTGGCATGAGGCTCGATGCTAGGTGGCAATACGTTGAGTGCCTCCATCGCCTGGTGGTAGCGGTTGGTATAGTACTGAGCTATCTCCATTGGCTCCAACTGCTCCAAGCGAGCCTTCTTCTCTATCTTGTCATCGCCCTCATCGGCATCGTGCTCCAAGTGGCCCACATCAGTGATGTTGCGCACATAGCGCACCTTGTATCCCAAGTGTTTGAGATAGCGGAAGAGTATATCGAAGGTGATGGCAGGGCGCGCATGACCAAGATGCGGATCGCCATACACGGTAGGGCCACAAACATACATGCCCACGTTAGGTGCGTGGAGCGGAGTGAATCTCTCTTTCGTACGCGTGAGAGTGTTGTAGATCAATAATTTCTGTTCCATTGCAATGAACCTTTCTTTATATGTTTTATACTTATGGCTGCAAAGTTAATGCTTTTTTTCGAGTTTCGGGGCTTATCCTAAGCAAAAAGTTAGGATAAGCCCCGAAAATATACCACAAGTGGGGGATGGGAAAGGAAAAGGACCAAGGCAATGCCAAGAGTGTATCCTTTTCGTCCCTACATCATTTCTCTCTTAAACCATAGTTCAAAGACGCAATCGGCAAGAAATACTCCTTCCTTTTCTATAGTGATGAGTTCTCTATCTATCAAGCATTTCTTGATACGATCAACGTTCGACTTGCTACCTAAAGAATACTGCTCTACTACAGATTGCGTATTGAATCCAGAATGGATGCCATTGCACAAGAGACGAATAAAATTGAGCTGATAGGTGGTAAGCCCTTCCGTTTGTTGTATAAAGAGACTACTATTTTGCTCCAGCAAGGCATTGAAACCTTCCGTGAAACTCTCCTCGTTCACCTCTATTTCCGTTTCTGCCATCACATTCCAAGCCAACTGTTGCACGTAAGAGGAATAATTCTTCACTGTATGACAAATTCTTGCAGCGTATTCCTCAGAAATCTTCTTACCATACTTCTCAAACCGCGAACAGATGAAAGGCACCCAATATTCCGTAGGGATGCATTTGAGATGCAGCATCTCGCCAAACTGATAGAAAGGCATACGTCGACTTTGAAATATATTCTCCATCAAATGCTTCTTGCTACCAAAGAAACAATAAGACACATGCTGATGGTGCTGCCATACACCACGCAATCGTTTTTGCACAGTCAGAGAGTCGGAGAACTCACCTATCTGTTGAAACTCATCAATACACACCACTATCCTCACTCCTTGTTCCTTCGCAATTCGTTCAGGAAGTTCCAGTATTTCCTCAGGAAAATATTCCTTGGGGGTTATACCCAATGACACCGAGAACTCAGAATTAGGCTCTGGACTAAATGACAGTTTGGGTGATACCCTCACCAAGAAACGCTTGATGTTCTCCATCACTTGCTCCAACTGATTGCCAGTAGATTTCATGATGGTTTCAGCAAAACGATTATAAAAATCATATTCACATCGACAATCGTATATGTCCATATACACAACTTTTATCTCTGGGGTATTCATCTCAGAGATAACTTTTTTAACAAGTGAAGTCTTGCCCATGCGCCTTGGAGAAATCAAGATCACATTGATACCATTCTCAAAATCAAGCTTGATACGCTTGGTTTCCTCTATTCGGTCGGTAAAGTTGTCTCCTCCCACCGACATACCATACACAAAAGCCTTTCCCATATTCTTCTTTCTTTTATCTTAGACGTGGCAAAGGTAATGAAAAAGAATGAAGTTCACAAGTTTGTGAACCACAAACTTGTGAACTTTGTGTTTATTTATGATTTTCAAGCCATTAAGATCAACTTTTCCATCGAAATACTTGCACGTTAGGAAAAGAAAGTGTATCTTTGCCAAATTATTCAAACCTTTAATAAGGTGAACTGGTGGAAAATTTCCACCGGTTCAATCCACTTAAACATTCTACAGTCTTACCCCATGCTTTCACCGAGCAAGGCTTCTTCAAGTGGTCGATGGAAACCACTAAGGAAGCTGATAAAGGCAAAAAGGATGCATAAAGTGAGCAATTATTGCATACTTATGCAAGAAATGTAAGCAAATGGCCTTTTATTTGCATAAATTCGTCAAAAGATTAGCCTATATTAAAAATAATGTGTAACTTTGCAGCCACTAAAAGTTATAAATCATAAGAAAATGGCATATACAAGATTGACAGCTGCCGAAGCAGCAGCAATGATTAACGACCAAGATAACATCGGACTGAGTGGTTTTACTCCTAACGGCGTACCAAAGGCTACCTTCCGCGAACTCTCCAAGAGAGCCATCGCAGAGCATGAGGCTGGCCGCCCTTTCCAAGTAGGTATCTTGACAGGAGCTTCCACCTCGCAAAGCATCGAGGGAGACATGGCAGCAGCCCATGCCATCAAGTTCCGTGCGCCATTTTCTACCAACAAAGACTTCCGTACCCATACCAACCTGGGCGAGATTGACTACGAGGACATGCACCTCGGACACATGGCAGAACGCCTTCGCCGTGGCTTTTATGGCGAGATAGACCTTGCCATCATCGAGGTTTCCGACCTAGAGGAAGGCGAAACTACCTGCAAGGCATTCTTGACCTCAGCCGGTGGCATCGTCCCAACCATCGTACGCCTCGCCAAGAAGGTACTCATCGAGAAGAACGCCTTCCACAGCCCAGCCTCTCGTTATCTCCACGATGTCTATGAGATAGCAGAGTGCCCATTCCGCGAGCCTATCCCTATCCTCCACGTCGGCGACCGCATCGGCAAAGAGTATGTAGAGATAGATGCCCACAAGATAGTAGGTGTAGTGGAATGCAACATCCCGGAGGAGGCTCGTGCCTTCAAGCCTCTCGACCCAGTGACAGAGCAGATGGGCCACAACGTAGCAGACTTTTTGGTCAGCGACCTGAAGAAAGGGCATATTCCACCACAGTTCTTGCCATTGCAGAGCGGTGTGGGCGTGACTTCCAATGCCGTTCTAGAGGCGTTAGGACAGAATCCAAACGTACCTGTATTCAGCGTATATACCGAGGTGGTACAGGATGCCGTGGTGAAATACATGCGTGAAGGCAGAATCAAGGATGCCTCCTGCTCCTCCCTCACCGTCACCAATGATACTTTGAAGGAAGTATATGATGACATCGACTATTTCAAGCAGCATCTCACCATCCGCCAGAGCGAGATTTCCAATTCTCCTGAGGTCATCCGCCGACTGGGTGTCATCGCCATGAATACCGCCATCGAGTGCGACATCTATGGCAACGAGAACTCCAGCCATATCTGCGGCAGCAAGTTGATGAATGGTATCGGTGGCTCTTGCGACTACGAGCGCAATGGCTACATCTCCATCTTTACGACTCAGAGTACCACCAAGAACGGTTGCATCTCTGCCATCGTGCCGATGTGTAGTCATGTGGATAGCACGGAGCACGATGTGGATGTCATCGTCACCGAACAAGGTGTCGCCGACCTCCGTGGCAAGGGTCCTTTGCGTCGTGCCAAGGAAATCATCGAAAACTGTGCTCATCCAGACTATCGCCCTATGCTCCGCGAATATCTGAAGTTTGCCGAGAAGGGACATGAGCCACAGAGCATGCGTGCCGCCCTAGCAATGCACGACACCTTCCTGAAGAAGGGAGATATGCGCCTCACTGATTTCGGGGAATATCTGAAATAAGAAGAAATAAGATACGATATGAAACTCAAGCCAAATGGTGGAGCTTCATATAGAGCAATGCAAGTGCCATCGGAGCCAACTTTTCACGTAGGCTGTTGATGGCACGTCTTTTTTGTACCTTTACCGTCTCAGCAGAAATTTGCAGTTGTTCGGCTATGTCCCTGTTCTTCTTGCCCTCCATACAGAGAAGAAAGACCTCACGCTGGCGAGGAGGAAGGTCATCGATGGCAGCAAACAACTGGCGATAGATTTCTTCCTTGTTAAACTTCTCAGAAACATCATCCACTAGCATAAACTCTTGCAAATGATCAAGAATCGCTTGACGATAATTATTATGTACAGTCTGATGACGCAGATGATTGAACGCCGCATTATGAACCGTGCGATAAAGATAAGACGTAAGTTGAGGGAAGCTCTTGAAAAGGGGGCGTTGTTCCCACAATACGGAAAACAACTCCTGCACGATGTCCTCGGCAAGTTCTCGTTCAACAAACTGACACCCATAGCTCACCAAGGCACGATAATAGTTATCGTACAATATTCCCATCGATTTGTCATTCCACTCACAAATCTGAATGATGCTTATGCCAGTTTCCTCTCTCAACATTCTCAATATATCATCTTCTTATAGGTCATCACTTACCTAGAACGACTGCAAAGATACGCATTTTTATACGAAATCATACAAAAATGCAACTTTTTCTCACATTTCCGTTCTATTTTGTAACCCTTAACGCATATTTGCGTGTTATATTATTAGTTTTAGAGCATAAATCTATCACATCAATTCGAATGATTATGGACAACCATTATGATATCAATACACTCGTCAGCAAGCTATTGACTGGCGAGATCAATGAAGAAGAGGGGGAGGCACTCTTGCAAAAGGCAGAGAACGACCCTTCGCTGAAAGACAAGATTGAGCAACTGATGAATGAGGATGACTTCATTCAGCGTTATCGCCTCTATCATTCAATAGATGCGGAGCAGGCTAAGAAAATCTTCTTCACCTCTATACAAGAGGAAGAGGAGCCTCATCCATCAGCCACATTTATATGGCTTCGCCGCATAGCCGTGGCAGCCTCCATCGTCCTCGTCCTACTAGGCACTTGGATGTATTTCGGAAAACAAGAAGCCACGAAACCAGCTGTCATCACGGCAGAACTGCATCAAGCTATGGAGCGCATAGAGCAAAACGGCATGAATGGTGCCACCCTCATCGTGGGTGGTAAGAAGATTGCGGTCAACAATGCACAAGCAGTTATTGCAAAAGCAGAGCAGCTAGAGAACGACAACGCGCTCTTCGGCTCTGAGGAAATCGTGGAAGGCTCACTGGTTACCAAGAAAGACAAGGAGTTCTGGATGGTATTGGACGATGGCACTTACGTACACCTTAATTATAATACAAAACTCGTCTATCCCAACCATTTCATAGGAAGCGAGCGCAAGGTGAAACTCATGGGAGAAGCCTACTTCGTTGTGGCACCTGATGCCAAGAAGCGACCATTTATCGTAGAGACCGCCAATGGTGACGTACACGACTACGGCACTGAGTTCAACGTCTGCACCACCAAGCAAGAAGGCATCACCAGCGTAGTCTTGGTGAAAGGCAAGGTGGGTGTGAGCAGCAAGCACGGCAAGGAATATCTCTTGAAACCGGGCGAGAAAGCTGACTTGCAAGCTGGCAGGACACCCGACATCAACAAGGTGGACATCAACCTCTACACCTCTTGGAACACCGGCAACTTCTTCTTCGATGGTTGTACACTGGATGAGTTGATGGAAGTTATCTCCCACTGGCACAATATGAAGGTGGAGTTTGCCTCCGATGACATCCACGAGATGCACTTCACGGGTAGCATCGACAAATACGAGCCATTGACTCCTACCCTCCACGCCATCGAGAACATCACCGGCTTGAAATTGAGCATCAGGAATGGCAATGTCATTCGTATCAGTCATGATTAGAATCACGTTAGAATACGATTCAAACAGCGATAGAAAAGAATAACAACATAAAACAACATAACATGAAAAGATTCCTATCAATGATGGCACTTGCCTTGTTAGCTTGCATCGCAACAATGGCTGCCACGGTAAAGAAGACCCATCTGAAAGTACTCTATGTAGGTGGACATTCAGACATCGAGACTTTCGGAAATGACAATTATGATAAGGCAGAGAATGCCAAGAGCATCGTAGCTCGCACTGCCGCTTGGAAGAATTTCCTTGAGACTTATTTCACCACCGTGAAAGTGGTGCAAGGAGAGGAATACAATTACAAGATGTCATACAACTACGACGTGACCATCATTGATGGAGACCCTAAACCATTGGAGCCTCGCCGCATGGTTTATCAGAATGGTAAGTTTGCCAAGATGATCTATGCCAAGTATTTCCCAGAAGACTTTGACCGCCCAGTTATCACCATCGCCGATGAGAGCGAGACAACAGGCCGTCGTCTCGGTGTGAAGAACGACTGGTATTGTCTGTGCCTCTTGGGACATGCCTACAACATGAATACCAAGAATGCCATCTTCAAGGGACCTTACAAGGTAAAGTTGACTATGGTGGAGCGCCCTACCCCAGCTGGTGCCAAGGAATATGCAGAAATCACACATGAGCAACTTCCTTCCACCCTACCTATGTGGAAGGTACAGAATAAGGATTACCAAAACACCAAAGGTTACAAAGTAGGTATGGTAACTCGTGAATGGGGTTACCTCGACTCTCCTGACACTGAGATTATCTCTGGTGGCGAGAGTGCCAAGAGCTATGGAGCCATCTCCATCGGTCGCCATGCCAACTTCCTGCATTGGGGATTCTCAGCTTCTCCTGCCGACATGACTGAGGAAGCAAAGCCAGTATTCTTGAATGCCGTTGTATATATCAGCAAGTTTGCTGGTCATCACATCATAGCACGTAAATTAAACGAAGGTATCTCTACACGTACCAGCGTAGATGAGCGAAAATATATTGTAAGTAAAGAAAACTACGAGACTTACAAGAGCATCATAGAAGAAAGCAATAAACAGATGAAACAGATGGCCGATTCCTTAAAGAAGGTAGAAGCTGCCGGTGGCAAACTCTCTGACACAGAGAAATTATATGCACAAATGGGCGACAATCCTCAGCCTATACCAGAATACATTGACTATGTAAAGCAAAGAGCCGGTGACTTGTATGAGAAGTTCGGCACCAACGTAGATGAATATGTAAAATACTATACCGACAACCGTCCTTATTTCTACGGAAACCTCGATGACTATGAGGTAAAGCTGGACGAAGATGCCAAGAGCCTCTGCATCGCCAACAACGACAAGCGCATCCTAGACAAGGCCATCTCCATGTGGGAAAACAACCAAGACGTAGAGAAAGCCAAGCGCATTCTTTATCACTATACCCTGTTGCGTTATGATAATGCCAAGCAGTGGCGCCAATGGTACAACAAGTACCAAAGTAAGCTTTTCTTCACAGAGAGCGGTGGTTGGTTGTGGCTCGTCAACGACTTGGATCCTAAGACACCAGGCAATGACTACAGTATCTTGAAATTCAATGAAGTCAGCGAAGTGGCTCCTATGGCAGAGAAAGCGAGCAAAGAAGACCCTGTTGCGTTTTCAACTTCCGTCATCAAGGAAAGCAATGAAGGAGAAATCACCATTCGTATGAAGATTTACCCTGATTATCACATTTACTCAGTGGTAAGCGACCAGGACCCATATATCGAGACCAAGTATGAGCTCCAGACAGAAGGCGATGTCAAGTTAGCTGGTGACTTACAAAAACCAACAGGCAAATTGATGGCAGGCTCCAAGTCTGTCATCTATGAAGGTGAGCAAGTTCTTCGCCAAAAATTTACGGGTAAGAATGGTAGTATCACCATCAACATCACCTACCAAGCCTGCGATTCACACGCCTGCTTAATGCCAAAGACCAAGACCTTGAAAATCAGAATATAATAAAACAAGAGAGATTAATTTAATACAAGAGAGATTATGGAACAAATGAAGAGATTGAAGCAAAACCTCCTCGCCACCTCTATCCTATTGAGTGCGGCCACCTATGGGGGAGTAATGCCAGCCATGGCACAACAAACGCGTCAGAATGTGACCATCGTCAACAAGTCGATGACCGTGAAGCAGTTCTTTGCTGAGATAAAGAAGCAAACAGGGCTCAACTTCATCTACAGCACCGACTTGGCTGCCAAGCTTCCTCGTGTAACCGTAAATGCCAACAATCGTCCTTTGCGTGAAGTCTTGGACGAGGTGATGCACAAGGTGAATTGCCGATACGAGATTGAGGGCAACATCGTTACCATCACACGCCGTATTGCAGGCGAGCGAGTACGCAACGTATCGGGTACAGTTACCGATGAGAGTGGCGAGCCACTGATTGGCGTATCCGTTTGCATCGATGACAGTAAGGTATGCACCATCACCGACAGCAAGGGTTTCTACACCTTGAAGGTACCAGCCAATGCTTGTACTCTGAAATTCAGCTACCTCGGCATGAGCAACGCAGAGGTACATTTAGGCAATGGAAGAAATCCATTGAGCCGCTCTGTACAGATGAGCACTGACCACGAGCTGTCAGAAGTCGTTGTGACTGGTTATCAGGAAATCTCTCGTCCTAAAATGACAGGTTCCGTAACTACCATTACATCCTCTAAGTTGGATGAGCGTTACACCACCAATATCATGAACAACTTGGAGGGTCGTGTGGCTGGTCTTTCTACCTACAATGGCAAGATGACCATCCGTGGTACTTCCTCTCTTTATGCAAAAACCACTCCACTATTGGTTGTAGATGGTGTGCCTGTAGAGGGTAGCATCGAAGATCTCAACCCATACGACATCGAGAGCGTCAACGTACTGAAGGATGCCGCTGCCAACGCCATCTATGGTGCTCGTGCATCCAATGGTGTCATCATTGTCACTACCAAGAATGCCAAGAAAGCAGGCAAAATCGACATCGACTTCGCAGCCAACTTGACCATCTACGAGAAGAAGAACGTAGATTATGCGGACAACTTCTACATGACTCCTACCCAGCAGGTAGATACCGAGGCCAACTATTGGGACTATTACTTCTTCCATAATGACGGAGAAGTAACTGATCCTATCAAGAATGCAGAACAAGCCATCACCCAAGGAACACAAGCTGTCACCCCTATTCAATACGCTTATTATCAACGTGTCAAGGGAGAAATCAGCGATGCAGAATTGCAAAGCCAACTGGACGCTCTCAAGAAGAATAATTATGCCAAGGATTATGCCGATGCAGTCTATAAGCAGAGAGTAATGCAGCAGTATAACCTCTCTTTGCGTGGTCGTTCAGACAAGTTTACCAATAACTTGACCCTCAACTATAAGTACGACAACAGTGGACTTATCAATCACTTCGCCAACCAGTTCAACGCCCAGTACAAGGGTTCTTACGAGGTTGCCAAGTGGCTCACTGCCTCATTCACTGTCAATGGCATTTATAGCAAGCAACGTGAGGCAGGTTACGACTACAATGGTTCATACGCCAACATTTGGGCACAACCAGCCTATATGCCATTCTACAATGCCGATGGCAGTGTGAAGGGACAGCATTATTGGTTTGATGGTGATGATTACATGAAGTTTGATTCTCCATTCGAGGATTTGAGCAGTAACCCTGTGGATGAGTTCTACAAGAATACCCAGACCACACGCCGTCAATACATGCGTTATCATGGCGACTTGCTCTTCAAGATTTATGACGGATTGACAGCCAATGCCCAATTCGTATATGAGACCAACCACAACACCGTAGAGTGGATGGCAGAGCAAGATAGCCACGTGATGCGTACCATGCGTAATGCTTATTATTATCAAGCAGCAGATGGTACCATCAAGAACTATGTGCCTACGAGTGGTGGTATGCTCAGCACCACCAATACTGATGGACGCTACTGGACAGCCCGTGGGCAGCTCAACTATAGCAAGACCTTTGGCAAACATGACATCACTGCCATTGCTGGTTTGGAGTTCCGTGAGACTAAGTTGACTGGTTCTAAGGCTTTGATGCTAGGATATGATGACCAATTACAAACTAGCTCTACCTACGCCATCGACTTGGGCACATTGAGCACAATGCGTTACTCCCCTTACTTCTTTGGAGCTTCAGGTGGTTATCCAGCTGACCAGTTTGTATTCAGACCATATATTAGAAAGAATATGGGTGTGGTACAGGAGCAACATCACAAGTATGCCTCTGGCTACTTCAACCTTACCTATACTTACGACGAGAAGTATAACGTATTTGGTTCCTTCCGTAAGGACTATGCTGATGTATATGGCTTGAATGCCAAATTCCGCGGCACCCCATTGTGGTCAGTGGGTGCAGGATGGTTGATTCACAATGAGTCTTTCATGAAAGACATCAAGTGGGTAAACTTCCTGAAACTCCGTGCCAGCTATGGTGTAACTGGTAACATCTACCAAGGTGCAACCAGTTATATGACAGCTACATCAGGAGAACTCAATCGATATACCAACTTGCCATACGGCACCATCGAAAGTCCTGCCAACCCTAACTTGAAGTGGGAGCAGAGCCGTACTACGAACATCGGTATCGACTTCGGACTGTTGGACAACCGTCTTCGTGGTTCCATCGACTATTATAATAAGGTGGGTAAAGACATCTTCTCCAACCGTACCCTCGACCCAACCACAGGTTTCTCATCCATGTTTGTCAATATGGCATCCATGCGCAACCGTGGTATCGAGTTACAGGTAACCTACGATTGGTTGAGAGCAGCCACTCGCAAGGGATGGTCATGGACTACCAACTTCACCATGTCTCACAACAAGAATGTTGTGACAAGCGTGGAGAACCCATCCACAAGAGCCTACCAACTTACAAGCAACCCATACGTAGAAGGTTATCCTTCTAGTGCCCTCTGGTCTTACCGCTTTGCTGGCATCAGTGACCAAGAAGGAGAAAAAGGGCAAACTCTTTGGTACATTGAGGATGGCGGTAAATCACACAACGCATCATCCAGAAGCACTAGCATCATGGAATATTCTGGGCAAAGCGAACCAAAAGTTATCATGGGTATGGACAATAGCGTGAGATGGAATGGTTTCTCATTCAGCATCCTTATGGCATACTATGGTGGACACAAGATGAGAGCATTAACTGAAAGTGAAACTTTTGCAGTGCCTACTACCGCCATTAATAGCTACTTCTTGAATGCATGGACTCCTGAGAATCCAACCAATACCCCAGGTATCGGTCGCTATTCTTCAAACTCACTAGGTTCAGAACCTAGCTACTCTGACATCTCCATCCACCATGCAGACTTCTTGAAGATACGTAACATCGTGTTTGGCTATGACTTCCCACAACAGTGGATCAAACATCTGGGTATGAACCGCCTGAACTTGCGATTCCAGATTGATAACCCTAAATATCTATGGGTGGCCAATGATGTACACGTAGATCCAGAGACCTTGGGCTTACGTAATCCAAGTTCCTTCATCTTCGGATTGAACATCAACTTCTAAGCGTGTGATTAAAGAGGATAATTATGATTAATAAAAGAACAAGAATCATGAAGAAAATAATATATAGCTTATTGGCTGTGGCAGCACTGACGTTATCATCTTGTGAAGACTTCACCGACCTACAGCCTAAAGGCAAGAACTTGCTGACAACTACCGACCAATTGGAAATGCTGCTCAACGCAGAGGTGAGCAGTTGCAGCTCAGATATGAGACAGATGGCTGGCGATATGATATATACCTATAGCAACATTGCAACCACTATCAGTCAACCAGTCAAAACTCGTGGAGTGATTATATGGACTTACGATGAAGCTAGCATGGACAAGATGGCAGAGCTAACTGCCAACGATGGAGACTACAGTACTTTCTATGGCTATATCGGCACCATATCAAACCCTATTTTAACCAAAATAGACGAGGCATCAGGCTCAGAAGCTGCCAAGAAACAGATTAAGTGCGAGGCACTTGCCTTGAGAGCTTATTCTTTCTATATGCTGATCAACAAGTTTGCCAAAGCTTACGATCCATCAACAGCAGCCAATACCCCCGGTATCATCTTGATGACTGAGGACAAAGACATCCAAACACCTCAGCCAAAGAGCACGGTAGAGGAAGTCTATACCCAAATTCTCAAAGACATCAATGAAGCCATCGACCTCGGAGGTCTTCCTGACGTTGCTGTCAACAAGATGCGCCTCTGCAAACCAGCCGCTTACGCCATCAAGGCTTTGACTTTGCTCAATATGCAAAAATGGGATGAGGCTGAAGAAGCTGCTAAGCAAGCTTTGGCTATCAATGGCGCTGTCAACGACTATAACAATGCCTATCAAGGAACAGCTCAAGGTTACTTAGCTGGTGGAACTTATCCTATCATCAACAGAGGACAGAAAGGAACAGACGAAGACTATTTCTATGATAATTCCTTCGAGTTCTACAACTGCTATACCCCTGAGACCATGGCAAATTTTGAAGATGGACATGCCTATAAGGAAAAGATGAGCTGTGCAAATATGACATACGACTATATGATGGATGCAAGTGAAAGCATATTGGGCGAGCCAGGCTTTAACATCACTTGCGACCTCAACTCTCGTTGGAATGATGGTGGTTTGCGTTCTACCCAGATGTATCTTGCCATAGCTGAGTGTGAGGCCCACAAGGGTAACTTCGACACCGCCATGGAATACCTTGACAAGGTTCGCATCAACCGCATCGACCCAGCTAAGTATCAGCCTCTCAAGGGTACTGTCTCTACAGAAAAAGATGCCATCGCTCACGTGAAGCAAGTTACCTTGAATGAAGATATCTACTCTTCATTCATCTTCATCGACAAGAAACGTTGGAACCAGTTGGACGGATGGAAACAAAGCTATAGCCGCACATTGGCAGGCAAGACTTATACCATCACCCCAGACAGCAAGATGTGGATATTCCCATTCCCAATGAGCGTGATGAACAACAACGACAAGATCACCCAGAATTACAACGAATAAACAAGCATATAGCAATGAAGAAGAGTATATTGATTTCAGCAGCAGCAGCCTTAACTCTGCAAATCGCAGCACAAGGCAAATATACCATCAATGGCAATCTGCAAAACGCAGAGGGGCAGAAGATATACCTCTCTGTTGGAGATTTTGGCAACACAGAAATCGACAGCACTGTTGTTGCCAATGGTAAGTTCACCTTTCAAGGTGAGATGCAAGGGCCTTTTGAAAGTGGCTCTTTGTTTATGGGCGACCTCAATGACTACAGAAACGTAAAGTCTTGGGGCATTGCCATCGAACCTATGACCATCACAGTATCTGGTGATGCCAACAACAAAGAATCTGTTGTCATCAAAGGTGGAAAAGCACAGGAGGAACTCGACAGAATGACCAAAAAAATGGCTGTTTTTGAGAAACCTCTCCGAGCACTCAATGACGCTTACTATGCCCAGCAGACGAAAGAAGGAAGAGATTCCATCGACAAATTGCAAGAGCCATACCGTAAGCAATACCAAGAGTTTACCAAAAACTATATCCAAACACACACCGACTCTTACTATGCTACCCAATATCTCTCCATGGACATGGGCAGCATGACATACGAGGACATCAAGGCTGCATGGGATAAGCTATCACCTGATGTTCAGAAATATGGAGTCAACGCCAAGGCCATTAAAAGTGAATTGGAAGTATTGGCAAAGGTACGCCCTGGCAAGCCAGCCCCAGACTTCACTGCTAACGACATCAACGGAAAGCCATTCACTCTTTCTTCATTAAAAGGCAAGGTTGTTATCCTTGATTTTTGGGCAAGTTGGTGTGTACCATGTCGCAAGAGCAACCCTCACATGCGTGAGCTGTATGCCAAGTACCATAAGAAGGGACTTGATATGGTATATGTCTCTGACGATGACAGCAATCCTGCAAAATGGAAGACTGCCGTGGAAAAAGACCAATTGGTGGGCGATGGTTTCCATCATGTGCTCCGTGGATTAAAGATGGATCCAGTCAAGAGAACCTTTGACAAGACTAACGATATCTCCGACAAGTATGCCATCCATTTCTTGCCAACCAAGTACTTAATAGACAAGAAAGGCAACATCGTTTGCAAAATCAACGAGGGCGAAGATGCCAAGCTTGATGCAGAGATAGAAAGATTATTGAATAGCAAATAATAAATCTCTCTCAATAACATCATTAATGATTGAAAAAGCCGAGGGGCTCGTGATGAGTCTCTCGGCTTTTTATTTTCTTGTCACAGCAACATGCTGAGTCGTTATTTCACGTTATTCATTTTTACAATCACCTTACTCCACGTTCAATGTAAACTCCTTTGAGAATGGAGGCATACAGACATTAGCATCGCAGCACTGGCACTCAAAAGTACACTTGATAGTGGCTGGGAGAGATGGAAGACTCACATTCTGACGAATGGTGACATTGCTGTCGTAAATGGTGGTACCCTCCTTCACGAAAGGCTTTGGCATAGGATAATAAACTTCGCCAAGCACTGCTCCATCAGGCAAGGTGCAAGTAATCTTCATTGGGATGTATGGATCGCTCTCTGCTACGGTTCTGTAGATATGATAACCAGGCATGATCTTTACGTTGAAGACAATATCCATGCGACCAAAATCCAACTTCTGTACATGAGCTGTTACTACCACAGGATTCTCATGGCTCACGGTCTCAGCGGAAAGACTCTTCTGCTCAGCAGCTTTTTGTGCTTGCAATCTCTTTTCTGCAACAGAATAGTCATTTCCTGGAGCTTTTTTGTCATTCACCATGAAATACCAACCACCACTCTCGGTGAAGAACATCTTGTCCTTATAAGTATTATACCACTTGCGCCAATCGGCAGCGTTGGTGAATTCACATAGCGTATATCTTCTCAATACTCGCTGGGCACGCTCTATCTCTTGGTTGTTCTCCAAGCAAGTAATAGCCTTGTCAATGAGTCGCTTGTCATTATTTGGGATTCCCCAAGTCTTGGCATCCTCATCAATCACAAAAGTATAACTACCCTCACCACCATAGAAGTAAGGCTTGTTATCATCATAATACTGCTGATATTTGGTTTCATCCTCACCAAACTTAGCATAGAGGATAGGGTATTTCTCCTTCATGGTCTCAGCGTATGTTTTTTCTGCAGGAATATCAGCCTCTGTAAAATCAACAAACATTTTTTCCATGCCACTCAATTCTTCACCCCTTGCCTTCTTCTCACGTGCTTGCTTGGCTATTTTCAAATTCTCAGCATAGAATTCCTTGTCCATCACCGCTCTCTCTTGCACATATTTCTTGGTACAAATGTATTTATCTTCCTTCAAGATTTCACGAGTAGCGATGTTCTCATTATACTTGCGCACAAGTGGAGTGCCACGAAACTTTGCAATATAAGCCACGGCATTAGCAAAGACCACCTTTGCCTCTGGAGTCATATACATAGGAGAACCAACAAAGCCCCATGTCAAGAAGTTACCATGGCGACCAAGTGCCACGGCATCAAGCGTCTTGGCACAAACGCCACTGGAGATAAACTCACAATCAGGAGAGTCAAGGTATCCCCAAGGGCGTGATACCATACCGATGTTGAAATCAGGATTTGTCTTATACCCCTCTGTATTCACTTTCCACATCATCACAGAATCCGGCACATTGCCATCTTGATAATAAGCATAGTGGAAAGCATCCTCAGGAGTTGGTTGCTTGGTGAGTGTTATCTTAGTCTTGAAAGGTCCCTTGAAAATAGGATGCTGCAAATTCATGCTGTGGGCATCGGCATCCAGACAAAGACAAAGCCAGTCGTTCTTGGTTCCATATTTTTGCCCAATTCTTTCTCCCATACTAGCAATAGTGATAGTAGGGCAAGAATAATCTTGTGGAAGATACTCTTTTTCTTTCATTGTGCGAGAAACTCCCTTAAAGATGTATTCTTTCTCTGTCTCTTTCAAGACTGGTGGACATCCATCAAAGATGGTCACGTCATATCCATTGCTCATCTCTGGTTTCCAATCTTTTGCCTGCATGGTCTTGACTGTGGTAAAATAAGTGCGAAGCAAGTCACCAAATGATGCCTCACGCTTAGCCACCTCTGCCTGAAACTCTGCCTCGCTCTTGAAATGGTCATTGCTGCCCATCTCGCCATGTGTCCAATCGGCTTGTCCACCGAGGTAAAGCACACGAAGCTTCTGCTTTTTTACTCCTGCCCAGCATGTCGTCGAAGCTAACATGCCAAAGACCAAAGTCAATAAAAATGTTACTAGATTTCTTTTCATATCTCTTAATATTAATGTATTTACTCTCTTATATTTTATCTTTAATACACGCAAAAGGAACTAATCGGGTACAACGTAAAGGCTTTTTATCATAACTTGATTGGGATTTAACCTTTTTATACCTTTCCGGTTAATTATCCTCAAATTCCTTGCGGCATTCGAAAGTTTTTCGTATATTTGCCATCAAATATAAACCGCCATTTATATAAACGAGGATTTACATTATGAGATTCTATGATCGAAAGAAAGAGCTTGCAATATTGCAAGACATTGAGCAGCAGTCGTTTGATAATGCTGCCTTCACTGTTATGATGGGGCGCAGAAGAATCGGAAAAACCTCACTCATCACGCATGCACTTGCCAACAAGGAGTATGCCTACCTTTTCGTGTCTAAAGATTCCGAGGCTTTATTATGCCAAAATTTCCAACGAGACTTGGAGCAACAGATAGGGCTAACGGTATATGGAGAAGTCACTCGATTCAAGGATCTATTTGAGATCATCATGAAAGAGGCACAAAGAAGACACCTCACCCTTGTCATAGATGAGTTTCAAACACTATATAAGATCAATCCTTCCATCTTCGGCGACATCCAAAACATTTGGGATAGATATAAGCAAGATGCCAAAATCAACTTCATCGTGCTCGGTAGTATCCAAACACTGATGAAGCGTATCTTCGAAGACCATTCTGAGCCTCTCTATGGTCGCCCAACATCCAAATTCACACTTCGACCATTCACCATCGATGTGATGAAGGAGATTCTCCATGATGCCAACCCCAACTATACGACAGAAGACTTGCTCTGCCTCTATGCCATAACTGGCGGTGTAGCAAAGTACATCGAACTGCTTATAGATGCCAAATGCTACACGAAAGAAAAGATGCTCAACTATATCTGCCGCCAGGACTCCTACTTCCTAACCGAAGGAAAAGATCTCCTCAACCAGGAATTTAGTGGCGAGTTTAGCACCTATTTCTCCATCATGCAAGTAATAGCAGCAGGCAAGACCAAGCGCAGCGAGATAGACAGTACGCTCCACAAAGACATGGGTACCTACTTGCAGAACCTAGAAAACAAGTATGAGCTGATCTGCCGTATGAAACCTTTGCTCGCCAAACAAAATGGAAAGGTGACGGCATACGAGATACACGACAACTTTCTGCGTTTCTGGTTCCGTTTCATCTATCCATATCAATCCTTGATAGAACGAAACTTGTTTTCGCTTTTGCGAAGCAATATCACCAGCAACTACGAAGGTTTCACAGGCAGGACATTGGAACGTTACTTCCAAGACAAGGTGATGGAAACAGAACAATTTACCCAAGTGGGAAACTGGTGGGACAGAAAGGGACAGAACGAGATCGATCTCATCGCCATCAATGAATTTGAACACTCAGGCATCGTTGCGGAAATCAAGCGAAATCCGCACAAGATTAGCATGACAAAACTACAAGAGAAGATAGAAGTATTACCGAAGAAAGACTTCGGAGAATATAAACTTCAGGCTATGGCATTCTCGTTGGAGGATATGTAAAAAGGCAAAAGCCGAGAAGCTCGTGATGAGTTTCTCGGCTTTTGCTTTATAATTTCAAGAGTTTGGCAAATTCCCAAACCACGATACCTGCCGTCACACTGACATTGAGCGAATGCTTGGTACCAAACTGTGGTATCTCCAAGCAACCATCGCTCATATCCACGATGTTCTGCTTTACGCCCTTCACCTCATTGCCGAAAATCACGGCATAGCCCGAAGGGAGTGAAGAATTCTCTTGTTCACCAGATTCTAACGATGTTTGAATGAGCTTCGAATGGGCTTCGGAAAGATTCTGAAGCTTGGTAGAACCTTCCACCTGCTCGATACTATACACGAAGTAGCCTTTCTCCTTCAACTTCTCCACAGCCTCCTCGGTTGTCTTGAAGTATTCCCAATCCACACTGTCCTCTCCTCCAAGGGCGGTCTTGTGGATTTCTGCATTAGGAGGAGTGGCTGTGATACCACAGAGATACACCGCCTCCACACGGAAAGCATCGCAGGAGCGGAAGACACTTCCCACATTATACAACGATCGCACATCATCGAGGACAACTATCAAGGGAAGCTTCTCTGCCTCCTTGAACTCCTCCACCGTGAGGCGATTCATTTCTATCGTTCTTAATTTACGCATTTTCTTTCGTCTTATAAGCCAAGGCATACATGCGAATCTGCTTGATCATTGCCAAGAGACCATTGCTGCGAGTAGGACTCAAGTGGTCTTTCAAACCAATCTTCTCCACGAAATAAAGATCAGCATCCATAATCTCGGTAGGAGTATGACCGCTCAATACGCGAATCAGAAGAGCGATGATACCCTTCACGATAAGAGCATCACTATCAGCAGTAAACACGAGCTTGCCATCCTCATAATCGCATTGTAACCATACACGGCTCTGACATCCGTCGATGAGATTCTGCTCGTTCTTATATTTCTCATCAAGAGGAGCCAATTCATTACCCAAGTCGATGAGCATCTGATATTTATCCATCCAATCGGTGAAGTCCTGGAATTCCTCTACTACTTCATCCTGCAAATCATTGATTGTAGCCATTATTTTATTTCCTTTATTTCGTTTACGGTAATTAATTTATAGAGTTTATCATTCGGACGAACCTTATCTGGCACAGGGATAGATACTCTCCAGCCCTGCTTGGCTGTCTCAACTGGTTTCAAATCATAACGGATCTCATCGGCTTTGAGATACATCACACCTGTAGTATTTCCTGTAATCAGAAGTTTATCACCCTGATTGAAGGTAGTAGCTTCCACAGCAACCTCAGCCACACCGAGCTTGGAGAAGTACTTCATCACCTTACCTACGAGTACCTTCTTCTCTGTTGCTACCGAACCATAGTGCTTATTCCATTCGCCGAGTGTCTGACCCTGGTAATAACCATCCCAGAAACCACGATTGAAGACAGTTGCCAATCTTTCGTCCCATGCATCCTTCTTTTCCTCAGTAAAAGTACCTTCCAATACAGAAGCTATCGCCTCCTTATAGCACTTTACTACAGTATAAACGTATTCAGGACCACGGGCACGACCTTCTATCTTGAAGACACGCACACCGGCATCCATCATACGGTCGATGAAGCGGATAGTCTTCAGGTCCTTAGGACTCATCACATACTTATTGTCGATTTCCAGCTGATTGCCCGTCTCGTTGTCTGTCACCGTATAGCTGCGACGGCAAATCTGCACGCACTCACCACGGTTGGCAGAGCGATTGGCATTGGCTAGACTCATATAGCACTTGCCCGATACAGCCATGCAGAGCGCACCATGGCAGAACATCTCGATGCGAATCTGCTTGCCCATCGGACCACAGATGTTCTGGCGCATGATTTCCTCGTGGATATGCTTCACCTGGTCCATGTTCAACTCACGTGCCAAGACAGAAACATCCGCAAAGCGAGCATAAAACTTCAGAGCCTCGGTATTGGAGATGTTCAACTGAGTGGAGAGATGCACTTCCTCTCCCACCTCATTGCAATAGCTCATCACAGCCACATCACTGGCGATGACTGCCGAGATGCCAGCCTCCTTGGCAGCATCAATGATTTCCTTCATCGTGGCAATGTCGTCGTCATAGATGACGGTATTGACAGTGAGATAGGTCTTGATGCCATGCTCATTGCAAGTAGCAGCAATCTCACGCAAGTCGTCGATGGTGAAATGATTGGCAGAGTGAGAACGCATGTTCAACTTGCCGATGCCGAAATAGACAGAGTCTGCTCCAGCCTGGATGGCAGCCGCCAAAGACTCACGTGAGCCCACTGGTGCCATCACCTCAAATTCTTTTATATTATCATTCATGAATGTCGTATATTTCTTTTGTGGGTGCAAAGTTACTGCAAATCGAAGACAATACAAAATAAATTACTATTTATTTTTCATGTTACATACTACGTAACTTATTAAAAGTTACTGCTTTTTCCTCCCTAGGATGTCGAGAACCAAGAAAAAGTTGTACCTTTGCACCGAAATACATTCATCTATCAACTTATACATTATTATATATATATGAACAGAAAAATAGGAATCATAGCCCTCGCCATACTGGCATTTACCAGTTGTGGATATAAACGTGTCGCTTCATCTCATCAACAAGCAGAAGACGCCCAATCGTTTCTTCCCTCTCATGTCCAACTGATTTCCACCACTCCCATCAAGGATCAAGGGAGCAGCAGTCTCTGTTGGGCTTACGGCATGCTCGCCACCATCGAGAGTGAGCACATCATGAAAGGAGACTCCATCCATCTCTCCATCGCCTATATTGCCCGAATGATGCTGCACGAGAAAGCCTTGGAGTACTATTTCTCCAAGGGAAGCAAGCCCATCAGCATAAGGGGCATGAGTTCTATGCTGATACATTATATCAATAAGTATGGAGCCGAACCATACGATAGCTACGAAGACCCCAAGGAGGTGAACTATACCGTATTGTGCCGAAAAGTGGAACAAGTATGCCGAGGAGCCATCGCCAGGAGAGTGGGCATCGAGAAGTTGAGAGATAAGTTGGACGAACTCTTTGATGCAGAGATAGGCTATCTCCCTGCCAAGCAGATACATATGTTGGGAGCAGAATACACACCATTGGAGTTTGCCCACAGCGTATGCTATCCTGAGGAATATGTATCGCTCACCAGTTTTACCCATCATCCTTTCAGAGAGTACTTCTCACTGGAAGTTCCCGACAACCAACTGCACGACGAATTCCTCAATCTGCCACTCAACGAGTTGATGCTCCATATCCAAAAAGCGATAGGGAAAGGACATCCCGTCTGTTGGGAAGGCGACATCAGCGAAAAAGGATTCCAGCATCCTAAGAATAACTATGTGGACATCCAGCCTACCGAGCATCCCGTGACACAAGCTTCTCGTCAAAGAGAATACGAACAGCTCCGCACCACCGACGACCATGTGATGGAAATCATCGGTACTTTTCTCAAAGGCAAGAAGAGATACTATGTTTGTCGCAACTCTTGGGGCAAGGATTGGGGATGCAATGGATTGATATATATATCAGAAGATTATATCAAGCTCAAGACCATCGCTGTCTATATGAGTGAAGATGCTTATATTGCCTAAATTGCTGATGTGTGCGCACACACAAACTTGATATACATCAAAAAAGAGGGCATTTTTGCGTTTTTTCCTTCGTAATATTTGGAAGGTATCGAAAATCGTCGTACCTTTGCATCGTCAATAAGACAAAAGGTTATTAGGTTTTTAGGTTAAGATTGTTAGTTGTTTAGGTTTAGTTTTAGGTTTTAGATTGTTAGTTTAGGTTAACAGGTATTAGAAAAGGTAAGAAAAAAGATTGTTTATTCAGAGATTAACAAAGTAAGTTCAATAGGAAATTAGAAAAGGTAAAGAGATTCAAATGATGCGGGATAACCAAGGATGCCTGGGTAGCAGCAAAGACTGCTTCAGGCTACGCAACGGAGAAGAAAGAAAAGATTCTCTGAGAGTTGTGAAAAATTTGGGAATATAGATTAAAGAGTGCTAGATTTCGTGAGAAGTCTGGCACTCTTCTTTTTTATCCTTACTTCATAATCCACCCTCTTCATGGCTCACCCGATAAATTAGGGGGAAA
>FR893234.1 GCA_000436035.1 Prevotella sp. CAG:732
TATTTATTAATTATTATTTATTAATTATTATTATTCTTCCCCCTCGTACTCCTCTTCCCATTTCTCCAGAAAGCGTATCAGGGCGTTGCGCATGAAGCCGGCGGGATTCCTGAGCGACCTGCCTTGCGACTCCAACTTGCGGCGGTAGTCGCTCTCATGGTTGAAAAACTCCGACACCTCGGGCAGCATCGCATACTTGATGCGCTGGGCGAGGTCGGCAGCCACTCGCTCGTCCAAGCCCCATACTATCTTCAGCGACACACGCACGCACTCCTGGTAGCTGGTCAACTTCTCCAGTCGCGCCCCCTGCGGATGCTCGTCATCGACATGGGTGAAGAAGAACTTCACACGCTCCGGCTCCTTCGTGCGGTCATCGCCCATGCCATAGTCGGGCTTGTACTTGAAGTGGATGTCGATCAACTTGTTCTGGTACAGCAGCTCCATCTCCTTGCGAGCCGGCTCCAACACCTTCTTTGCCACTTCCGAATAGGTCTTGTACGTGTCCTTGATGGTGAAAGCCTTGCAGATGAATTCCACTCTCAGCGACCTACCCACACGGGCGAAGAAGGCATTGTAGAAACGGAGCAGTTGACGAGAGGCGAAATGCTTGAACGAGAAGTAGGACTTCAGGCTGATGCGATGGTAGCCCATCTGATTGCTCAGGTAAAAGCGCAGCACCTCCAACTTGATGTCGAGATCGACGTAGTCGTACTTGCCCACGTGGCAAAACGATGCCTTGAAGAGACGGTCAAACCACATGTACTGGATGGCAGTCGAATGCTGGCGATAGGGTATGCCAATCCGTTTGCTCGACATCTCGGTCAAGGCCTTCTTCAGTTTGTTGTAGTGCGTCTTGTTGGGTTCCAGGAGCTGCAATTTCAGTCGTCTGTGACGTATCTGCTCGGAGTTCTCCTCCTTGGAGAAGACGAGGATGTTGTTGTTCTTGTAGCTGGTGATGGCATCGCTGATGTCGCTCTGGCACGCCTTGATGATGCGCATCAAGACCATCTCCTGGTACCTCGTGTAGTCGGTTAGCGTAAATGTCTGAACGCCAAACTCTAGGATGACTTGCTCGTCATCATTGTTTTTAGTCATTGGATTTCTTTTCCTTTCTTTTCTAAATAATTATAAAGTATCAGCAGGGAAAGGAAAGGCGAGAACTTTTCTACCATGATGCAAATTACGCCAATGTCATATCGCTATGAGTTTGGCATATGCGGAAACTAATTTGCATATTTTCATAAGATAAAATTCTGTGCCAAACCATAGCCCCTGCTGAATTTCGTTGTTCATTCAACAGACACATAAGGTCTGGACAGGATTTCTTATGAATCACCTGAAAGAGGTTTCCGTGTCTCTTTTGATCAGGCTTAGGTAAAAATCCTATCAATCGAGCCGACAGCCCCGAAGCTTTCTCACCTCGAAACATTGATTTCGGCTTCCTCGGCGACAAAAGTACTACAAATATTCGAGACTCGCAAGCATTTCTCTAATTTTCTTCAATTTTTTTTCTGACTCAGCTTTCGCAAGTACGAAAGTTATAGAAGTTATCACTCCTGCGATAGGTGTCTCACGAGATAACCAAATTTCGCGGAATTTTTCGAAAATCCTCCCAGCTTTCCATATTTTGTTTTATAAAATACAATATATCCATATTATAGGGCGAAAATCCGATTCGTAACTATCAGATATTCAGATAAATGCCTTTTTTCGCTCGACCGTGAATGCAACCTTGTGATCCTCAAATACCACTCATTGCAACCTTTAGGGACCAGTGAATGCAACCTTTCGACTGAGGGGCAACCGTGAATGCAACGTTGCTCTCATTTCGGGAAAATGGGTTTACTGTTAAATAACTTGCACTCTGTCATTTTTCTCCCTAACTTTGCTGTGTCGATTGATGAAGCACTTTATTATGTCGGTGCGTCAATGACGTGATGAAGAATGAAATGATATGAGGATAAGTGAAAGATGAGTCATAATAATATCTTTTGAGTCATTTTTGTTTGTATGAATTGTTTACAAAGCGAAAACGAAATGGGGAGGGAGAAATCATCTCCTTACCCCACTTTATTTTATACCTAACTAGGTAAAAATTTGCGCCTAACTAGGTATGAAATTTTACCTAGGCAGGGAGCAAAAAATCCCTGGTGCTGGTGAAAATGAAGGTTCGGAAATATTTTGACATCGTATAAATGATGGCAGAAGTCAGTTCTGCCCATGAGTTGTTTTATATAATATATTTGACTATGAAAAGAATGATAACCATGATTGTGCTGCATTGCAGTGCTACCCGTTGCAACCGAACCTATTCGGTGCAACAGCTTTACCACGACCACGTGGAAGTGAACCGTTGGAGCTACATCGGCTACCATGAGTATATCCTGCGCAGCGGCAAGGTGGAGCCTACCCGTGCCCTGCATCTACCCGGTGCCCATGCCAAGGGTTTCAATGCCCACAGCATCGGGGTCTGTTACGAGGGAGGCTTGGATGAGGATGGCAATCCTGCCGACACTCGCACGCCGGAGCAGAAGGTGGCGATGGCGAGACTCATCGTGCAGTTGCACCAGCAGTTTCCTACCATCAACAGGGTGCTCGGCCATCGTGACTTGCCGGGCGTTCACAAGGCTTGTCCCTGCTTCGATGCCACGGAGCTGCAAGGCTTGCTGAAGGTGAGAAACATGGATGAATTGGATGTCTGGCTGGCGCAGCATCAGGAATGGGTGAAGGGCGAAGCTTCGCTGAAGGAAGAGAGCAAAGCGAATCTGAGAAAGGAGGTGAAGGATGGAAATCAGAGTAGAGCGTGAGATCAGTTTTCGCCTGGCGGTACACGGCAGACTCCTGATAGATGGCGACCGAGTCTGTGATACCTTGGAGAACGGGGCGACTTGCATGGAGCCCGGCAGTTATCCCCTCGTCCGTTCCTACTCCCTCTTCTCCGCCGCCAACGGCATCCATCGCCTGGGCGAGAAGATAGCGGTAGGAGAGTGGCAGTATCTCGGCTTCCTCGTTCGCACGCAGCCTGCAAGAGAGCAGCTACTCACCTACATCCGTCAGTTGCGCCATCGCCAAGTGCCCCTCGTCCTCGTCATCAGCGAGGAGGGGATGCAGCGACTGTAAAATACCAAAAGAGCCGTGGAGATTTCCTTTCTCCACGGCTCTGCTATTTGTTATCTTGTTTTTTACACTTCCTTGCAAACTACCATCTCTGCTCCACGATACATCACGACAATCTTGTGGAGAGTGGTCGTTTTCACAGCCTCCCTCACCATATCGCTATCAGCATATCTGTTTACCTGTGCGGTGGCTGTCTCCAATAGATGTTGCACTTGCTCATCGCTGATGCCCGACTTGCAATACTTCAACTCTATGATGTAACAGTCCTTCATGTCCTTGTATATGTCACAGAGAGGGGAGAGGAAAATGTCGGCATATCCTCCATCGGTGTCCAACTCGGAGATAGGGCGATAGAACTGGTTCTGACAAGTCATCGCCAGAGTGAAGCCATGCACGAATGCCTCGCCCTTCTGTTTGTCTCGCTGTGAGGAATGACGCTTGAGGGTGTCGGCGATGAATTCGAAGTAGGACTTATATTCGCCATCATAGGCTAGACGACTTTCTAGTTTTCCCTTGCCGTATGTATCGTAAGCCAGATCGTTCTCCTTGTAGGTGTCAAGCAGATAGGTGTAGATTTGGTCACGAACCACCTCGTTAGGGATCACGAACTTGGTCATTCCCTGATAGGTTCCATCTATCGTCACCATTCCGAAGTAGAAGAGAAGGCTCAGAAAGTTGTCTGGGTCATTGATGCGCTCTGCAGGGAAATGCTCCACGAGCTTGCCCGTGACGTATCCCTGGGTGACCAACTGCTGGATGATGCTGGCATCATGGGCAAACTCCTTGTCATGACGGATGAGCATACGGAGTTTGTCGTAGTCCATGCGCACATTGCTCTCCACCATGGCGTCTGGAATTTCATAATCGTTGCGTATGTATTTGTCTAGGAAGTTGAGTACCATCACGGAGTTGTACATCGTGGTCTTCCCATAACGTTTAATGGCAAAGCAATAGTTGTCATACCATGGCTTCATCACCTCGATGAGTTCATCCACCGTATGATTGAATGGTAACACACTAGAATAGTACTCCAGCATCTCTCTTACCTCTTCTTCGGTAAAGCCAGTCATCTCGTTGAACTCGGGATTCAGCGAGTAATTGGTGCCAATATTGAAACCGCTGGTCAGGTCGTCCATCGTCACGGGACTCACGCCTGTCACGAATACACGCCCAAGGCTGTTGACCGAGGCACCCTTGATGGTGTCGAAAAACTTGCGAAGGTATCCCTCGCCGTGAGTCTGTTTCAGGTATCTGCCCTCGTGAGCTTGGTTGGCAAGAATCTGATTGGTGAAGTGGTCGTACTCATCGATGAAGAGATAGATTTTCTGACCTACCTTTCTACATTGAGAGCATAGGTAGTCCAGCTGCTCTACAGCGTCTTTCTTGGCATTTAGCCCCTCCTTGGTTCCTTCGGGCAACAAATGCTCATAGACATCCACAAAATAATTGAAATGCGTGTTGCAATAAGCATCCATCCCTCGTTGGTAGTTGTCGAGAGCACCCACAATGACGGCAAAGTTGAGATCAAGAACAAGGTATGAGTTGTGTTCGGGAGTCGGGTTCTGACCGATATAGAGGTTGCCGAAGAGCGTCTCGAAGTCGTCTTTCTTGTTGATGTCGTAGTAGTGTTCCAGCATGCTGATGGTGAGCGTCTTGCCGAAGCGGCGAGGACGGATGTAGAAGAAATACTTGTTGGCTTCTTCCACGTCCCAGATGAAGGGAGTCTTATCTACATAGTAGCAGTCTTCCTTGATGATATCCTCAAAATTCTGCATTCCGTAAGGGATGCGCTTGCGATAGATTCGCTTTTCTCTTTGTCTGATTGCCATAGTGCCATTTTTATTTATTGCAAAGCTACAACTTTTATTTGTAACCTCCAAATTTTTAGGAAGAAAAATGAAAGGAATCTACAAAGGTGGACTTATGACTCTCTGTCACCCCATAAAAAAGAGCCGTGGAGATTTCCGATCTCTTCTTGTTGTTTTCTTTTCATTTTATTTGTTGTATATCATTTTTTCGCATGATGGAAATTGTTATTCGTAAGATAAAAAACTATGTCAAAGTTTTGCCGATTTCGACAGAATTTTATACTTTTGCAGAAAATTCATCATTTAAAGCTAAATCTCATGAGAAATTTAACGTTCAAATCTTGGGTTCTCTTGCTGATGTTGTCGTTTTGTGCTACCCATGCATGGTCGCAAAACGAGTTGACCAGCTATAAGCTCAATCTCGTCAAACACCCCTATACCAAGAAGTGTGGGTATGCTTTTAAGGAGCAAAACATCAATAGTCCGATTCATGGCACTACTTCCACTGCCATCAACTGGTTTGGAAAGACCGGTTCAGTGTTGATTTCGAAGTCGGAGGCAGACCAGATAGATTGGGCGATTCCTCCTCATTATGACAAGGCTGCCAATAAGTTCCGTGAAAACCTTGCGATGGTGACAGTTGCGGGAAAGACGGGCTTTATAGATATGTATAACCGTTTCATTATTCCTCCCATTTACGACAAGATGGATGATCTTGATGGTTTCCACCAAGGATTGGCGGCTGTCTCCAAGAATGGAAAGTGGGGGTACATTGATAAACAAGGCAAGGTACTGATTCCTTTTGAGTATGAAGATGCCGATGCCTTTACCGATGATATGGTAGCTGCGGTGAAGCAAAATGGTAAGTGGGGAGCTATCAACGTGCAAGGAAAGGTGGTGGTTCCTATTGACAACAAGGTGAAAGCGGCGATGATAACTGTTCCTATCAGTAACAAGGCTTGGAGGGCTGCCTCAAAGGAGGCAAAGGAAATGAAGAACAATGGTTCTTTTGACAAACTCTTGGATGCTATTCATCAGGCTTCTGCTGCCACTAATGAGAAAATAGCCAAGAACTGGCGTCAGAAACTGATATATAATAAGGTGGGAACTGCTGACTCTCTGGGTTATAAGGACGAGTATGAAAGGATGATTGTGCCACAAGGTTATGACAAGGTGGTACTCGACAAGGATGATGCGGTATTCTTGGTTTCCAAGTCTGGACTTTGGGGGGCTTACCTTTACAATGGAGCCAAGCTTATCAATCCTTGTTTTGACTCGATGTCGCCATTTAGCCAGGGAAAATCTGATGTCATGGCATTGAATGTCAAGGGATGGATTGACTTGGAGGGAAACCTTGACCCGAATTTGCTGTACGATATGGTGAATATGGGCATACAACAGGAGGGAAATAGTAAAATTGCCGCAAGAAAAACCTACGAAAAGGTGCTGAGTATCAACCCAGAGTATGCGTCGGCGTACAACAACCTAGCTTTGATAGACATCGAAAATAAGGACTATAACAAAGGTATGCGCAAATTGAAATTGGCTCACGAGTTGGTACCCAATGATAGTGTCATTGCGAAAAACCTTCAATGGGCTAAGGACTCTCGAAAGGAGAGACGTTCGGAAAGATGGTCGAAAGGCTTTGAAATCGCCGGTGCCATCATCGGAGTCGCAAGTACAGCATATAGTACCTATTCGTCTATCAAGGGAGGCGGAACGGCTACGGATGGTGATATGGGCAGTGTGGCGAGTGCTGGAGGAACATCGTCATCGTCTGGAAATCATAGTTCGCATGGTGGGGCATCTACAGGTAAGTGTAAGCATTGTGCTGGCTCTGGCACTTGTAGTCCTACTGGCTCCAACAGAAAGTCGTATTGTAGTGGCTCTGGTTTGTGCGGTTACTGCCATGGTACGGGCTGGAACTCAGCTGGAGGAGATAGGGCAAAATGTACTGCCTGCAATTGGTCTGGCAAATGCAAGTCTTGCAATGGTACGGGCAAGTGCAAGTATTGTCATGGAACAGGCAAGGGCTAGCTCTCGTTGTGGGTATTATTTATAACAATGTGAACAAACGAAAGAAGGCGGACTTCCGATTGGAAATCCGCCTTCAAGTTTATCTCTGAATTCTAAGAATTACTTCTTGTTCAAAGCGAGGTCGATAGCAACGGCGATAGCTACAGTAGCACCTACC
>FR893235.1 GCA_000436035.1 Prevotella sp. CAG:732
AAGCCTCGATTACGAAAGTAGTCGGGGCTTTTTCGTTTCCATGATGCTTGATGTAGGTCAAGCACAGATGTTATAAAATGTATCTTTTTCCTAAAATGGTACTGATAGTCAGCATATTACTTGCGTATCTCGATTTTTTTTCGTACCTTTGCACTCGATAAGAATAAGGATAACATTCTCTATATTTGATAGACTGCTATCCGTTAAGGTATCTAACGGAACTGAGATTGACAACCATTCTTTTTCTCATAAGTTGTCATCGCGAAATCTCTGATGTTGTAGTTCAGCTTTTCAGGTTCCATAAATCAATAAATATGAAGAGAATAACAAAGGTATTGGTCAGCATTCTCATGTTGACTTTAAGTGTAAGTTCAGCGTCGGCTGAAACTAATTCAATCAACAATGTATCCTCTAGCGAATTTGATTGGAATCCAGTGATGGAGGCGATAATTCAGGTAGAGAGTGAGGGGAACCCAAAAGCTAAAAGTGGTAACTCTGTAGGAGTGATGCAGATTACTCCAATTCTAGTGGCAGAATGCAATAACATATTGAAGAAGAAAAAGAGCAAGAAGCGTTATACTTTGTCGGATAGATACAGTATTTCGAAATCCAAGGAGATGTTCCTGCTCATGCAGTCTGTTTACAATCCTCTTAATAGCATCGAGCAAGCTATCAGAGCTTGGAATGGAGGCAATCACTTCAGTGTGAAGAAGACACAGCGCTATTTTGAGAAAGTCATGAATCTTTTGAAAAAGTAATTGATTTGATATGATCCGATTTTTCCGCATAGGAAGGGTCGGATTATTATTTTCTCTTCCTATCAAGGATTGCTTTCCTACATTTTATTCATTTTCTCTTCTTCTTTACCCTCTTTTGCAGCATTTATGTGTTGATTCTGTTAAAATACAGTTAAATACCTAACTTTTTGCTAGAAATATTTGGCGGAATGGAAAAATAGTAGTACCTTTGCACTCGCAAATCAGAAATGAGTTTGTTATATCGCGGTGTGGAGCAGTTGGTAGCTCGCCAGGCTCATAACCTGGAGGTCGCACGTTCGAGTCCTGCCGCCGCAACTAATGTCGGGTAAGAGGTTGGTAAACAACATCTTATCCGATTTTTGTTTTCCTTCAGGGACGAAATCGAACGAAATACTTTTCATTTCACATTTCTTTGATATTCAATATTTAACACTTATTATTTGCGTATATTGAATAAAAGTGCTACTTTTGCACATTGATAATTTATTGTGCAACCAAATCTCGATGGAGGTACTTCGTTATGTCAATATCAAAAACTAGACAGAAATTAGTGGATGTCGCTCGACAACTCTTTGCTAAGAACGGAATCGCCAATACAACGATGAATGACATCGCTGTGGCTTCTGGTAAGGGTCGTCGTACGCTTTATACCTATTTTAGTCGTAAGGAGGATGTCTATTACGCAGTGATAGAGTCGGAATTGGAGCGTCTTTCTGACAAGCTTGACGAAGTGGCTGCCAGTAAGATTCGACCTCAAGACAAAATCATCGAATTGATTTATACCCACTTGAGCATGATCAAAGAGACCGTTGTCAGAAATGGAAATCTGAGAGCTGAGTTCTTCCGCAATATTTGGATGGTGGAAAAGGCTCGCAAGAATTTCGATGAAGACGAGATTGAACTTCTCAGGAAAGTTTATTCCGAGGGAAAGGCAGACGGCGAGTTTGACATAGACAATGTGGATTTGGTGGCTGACATCACGCACTATTGCATCAAAGGTCTCGAAGTTCCGTTTATATATGGTCGATTGGGACATGGCTTGAATGTTGAGTCGAGCAAACCACTCGTTGCCAAGGTTGTCTATGGTGCTTTAGGGAAGTCGGGAATGAAGTTGTAAGAGATTGCTTTTATGCCAAAATAGCGAAATGCTCTTTTCTGTTATTCAAAGTATATTGAATGATGAACTAGACTTTCTTGCAAATTCTCGGCAAATCAAATATTGAATAATTTAAAGTGTTAAATATCAAATAAATAAAAAGAAAATGGGATTATTAACAGGTAAGACAGCCCTTATTACAGGTGCTGCACGCGGCATCGGTAAAGCTGTCGCAATGAAATTCGCATCAGAAGGTGCTAACATCGCATTCACAGACCTCGTACTCAACGACGACATGGCTGCTGGTTTGGAAGCTACTCGCAAGGAAATCGAGGCTCTTGGCGTAACATGCCGTGCTTATGCTGGTAACGCTGCAGATTTCGAGGAGACAGACAAGACTGTTAAGCAGATTCATGCTGACTTCGGTTCTATCGATATTTTGGTCAACAACGCTGGTATCACAAAGGATGGCTTGATGCTCCGTATGAGCGAGGCTCAGTGGGATGCTGTTTTGAATGTTAACTTGAAGTCTGCTTTCAACTTCATCCACGCTTGTTCTCCTATCATGCTCCGTCAGCGCAGCGGTTCTATCATCAACATGGCTTCTGTTGTAGGTGTTCATGGTAACGCTGGTCAGTGCAACTATGCAGCTTCTAAGGCTGGTATGATTGCCCTCGCTAAGTCTATTGCTCAGGAGTTGGGTCCTAAGGGTGTACGTGCCAACGCTGTAGCTCCTGGTTTCATCGAGACAGCTATGACAGCACAGTTGCCAGAGGAGATTCGTAAGGACTGGATGAAGAAGATTCCTTTGCGTCGTGGTGGTCAGACAGAGGACATCGCCAACGTATGTCTCTTCCTCGCTTCTGATATGTCTAGCTACGTAAGTGGTCAGGTGATTCAGATCGATGGTGGTATGAATATGTAATCTCACATGCAAGTGTTGATCTAAAGACAAACCATGCAGGTAGTTTACGAAGACAACCATATTATCATAGTTTCCAAGAGAAGTGGTGAAATCGTCCAGGGCGATAAGACTGGCGACGAACCTCTCTCGGAAACCGTGAAACAGTATATCAAGGAGAAGTACCATAAGCCAGGAAATGTTTTCCTCGGCGTGGTGCATCGCCTTGATCGTCCTGTTTCAGGACTTGTCGTTTTTGCCAAGACTTCGAAGGCTTTGAGCCGCTTGAACAATATGTTTCGTGATGGCGAGGTACACAAAACCTATTGGGCGATTACCAAGAACACACCGAAGGAGACGGAGGCAACGCTCACTCACTGGATCGTGAGAAATGAAAAGCAAAACAAAAGTTATGCTTACGATCATGAGGTGAAGAATTCAAAGAAAGCCATCTTGAAGTATAAGGTGATAGGTCATACAGACCATTACTCTCTTTTGGAGGTGAACTTGATGACGGGACGCCATCACCAGATAAGATGTCAGTTGTCGAAGATCGGTTGTCCTATCAAGGGTGACTTGAAGTATGGCTCGGCTCGCAGCAATGCAGATGGTAGTATCTGCCTGCTTTCTCGCCATGTAGAGTTTGTACATCCGGTGTCGAAAGAAACCATTTCGGTTGATGCTCCGCTGCCAGACGACAATCTTTGGAAGGCGATTTCGCCGGAATATTAGAACTAACCCTCTTTCTCTCATGCCTATGAAGAAGTTGATGAAATGGGGTGGTATCATCTTGTTGACTCCGATACTCCTCATCCTCTTGCTCACAGTGATGCTTTATTTGCCTCCTGTTCAGAATTGGGCGGTAAAGCAGGTAGCTGCGTACGCTTCTGAATCTACAGGTATGGATATATCGGTGCAACATGTCAAACTCGTTTTTCCACTCAAATTGGGAGTGGAAGGAGTGAAGGTGTTGCAACCTATCGATTCTCTCAAAAATAGTCCCAACTTGGCTTTGCGTGCCAAGAAAGATACGGTCGCTGACATCCAGCAGATGGTGGTGGATGTGCAGTTGATGCCTTTGTTCAGCAACCAAGTGATGGTGGATGAGATGAAATTCACCCAGTTGAAGGTGAACACGACGAATTTCATCCACGAGGCACGCATTAAAGGAAATGTGGGCAAGATGAGCCTCAAGGCGCATGGCATTGACTTGGGAAAGGAGCACGTCAATGTGAATGATGCCTTTCTCGCTGATGCTCGCTTGTCGGTGGAACTGAGCGATACCGTTCCGCCCGACACCACTCCTAGCCAGAACTTTTGGAAGGTGAACATACAGAAACTGAAACTAAAGAACACAGACTTTACCCTACACATGCCTGGAGATACCCTTCAGGTGAATGCTTATTTAGGAGATGCCTTGGCCTCCAATACTTATCTCGACCTCTACAAGGGATTATATACCATCGGGAAGTTGGACTGGCAGAAGGGACGTGTCTGCTACGACAATAATTTCGAGCGTCCTGTCTTGTCGGGCATGGATTTCAATCACCTTGCCTTGTCGGATATGACGATGAAGGCAGACTCCTTCTATTTCTGCGATTCCAAGATAGATGTCAAGATACGAGAGGCGAAACTCAAGGAGAAGAGTGGACTGAGAATCGACCAGATGAACGGACGATTCGTGATGGATTCCACCAAGTTGAGTTTGCCCGACCTCTTCCTCCGTACTCCAGTGTCTCAGTTGAAGGCAACGGTGGATATGGACTTGGACGCCTTTGCCGACAAGGAGCCTGGCAAGTTGACAGCCTTGTTGGATGGTAGCTTCGGGAAATCAGACTTGATGTTGTTCGTGGGCGATGCCTTGCCTAAGAAGATGGCTAGCCGTTGGCCTTATTATCCGCTGAGCTTGAAAGGTTCGGTGAAGGGCAACTTGCAGTCGCTTTCCTTCTCTGGTGTGCAGGCAGTTTTGCCGACGGCATTCTCTGTGAAGGCGGATGGAAAATTGGCGAACCTCTTGGACATGGACCGATTGAAGGCGGATGTCAACTTGGATGCGAAGACCTATAACTTGTGCTTCGTTACTTGTATGCTCGACCCATCGTTGATGCGTGAGATTCGTGTGCCTAGTGGCATCGGCATCCGTGGCAACGTGAAGGCTGATGGCAATAAATATGCCACCAAGTTGGCTGTCACCGAAGGCAAGGGACGCTTGAATCTCCAGGCATCTGCCGACTTGAAGAAGAAGGCGAATGGCGACTTCGACATGAATCGACTCGCTTATCAAGCCAAGATACAGGCACGCAATATCCAAGCCAAGCATTTCTTGCCCAAGCAAGATCTTTATTCCTTTACCGGTGATGTCGAAGCCTCTGGCGTCGGCACCGATTTCTTGTCTCCTCGTACCCGAATGAAGGCGAAGGCAAGGGTCGCCTCTGTACATTATGGCAAGTACAAGATAGGCAACTTGTTGGCGGTAGCCAATATCGCCAATGGCAAAATCCACGCTGACGTGGATAGCAAGAATGACTATCTCAAGGGATTGGTGAGCCTGGATGCATTGACCAATAGCAAAAATATCCAAGCCACGGTGACAGCAGATGTGCGCCATGCCGATCTCTATCGTTTCCAAATCACACAAGTGCCGATGATGGCTGCCCTCTGTGGCCATGTAGATGTGAATACCGACTTGGGCGAAAACTATAATGTGCAGGCTTCCATCGGTGACATCACCTTGCGCACGAAAGAGAAGACCTATCGACCAGTGGATGTGCTGGTGGATCTCTATACCCGCCGTGATACGACCCATGCGATAGCTGACTGTGGCGACTTTCATCTCAACATGGATGTGCATGGTGGCTACAAGTCGCTGCTGAAGACGGTGGATGGCTTGACTACCGAACTGGCAACCCAGATGAAGGAACGCCGCATCGACCAAGTGCGTATCCGTCGCCAGTTCCCTTTGGGACATATCTATCTCTCCACTGGCAAGAGTAACTTCATTTCTCGCTTCATCGAATACTGCGGTTATCAGTTTAAGTCGGTGGAGATGGACTTGAATGCCTCGCCGATAGCTGGCTTGAATGGTTATCTCAACATCGATTCCCTGGTAGCTCAGGGCATCCAACTCGATACCATCCGTGCGCTCATCCATACCCAGGGGGATACCATCAAGTATTCTGCACGAGTGCAGAACAACAAGCAAAATCCGCAATACACCTTCCGTGCCTTGGTGGATGGCGAGTTGCAGGAGCGTGGCTCCAATATCGCCGCCAAGATATATGATGCCAACAACAAGTTGGGCGTGGATGTCGGTTTGGCAGCCATGATGCAAGACAATGGCATCAAGGTGTCGCTGATAGATACGCATCCTATCTTGGGCTACAAGAAGTTCACTGCCAATGATGACAACTACTTGATGTTGCGAGATGACCAGCGTGTGTCTGCCAACTTGATATTGAAGGCGGCGGGCGACATGGGACTTCGCATCTATTCGGATGATGACAATGAGGATGCCTTGCAAGACATCACCGTCAGCTTGAGCAACTTCAACCTCGACAAGGTGTTGAGCGTCATCCCTTACATGCCAGACATTGAAGGCATCATGGACGGTGACTTCCACGTCATCCAAACCAAAGAGGAACTCTCCGTGTCTTCCAATCTCAGCATCGCCAACTTGGTGTATGAGAAGTGTCCGATGGGCAATGTCGGCTCCGAGTTCGTCTATATGCCTAAGAGCGATGGCTCTCACTATGTGGATGGCATTCTCAACTATGAGGGCGAGGATGTAGCCACCGTGAAGGGTACCTATCGCTCCGAGGGGGCAGGCTATCTGGATGCCAAGGTGGGCTTGGCGAAACTGCCGCTCCACTTTGTAAATGGTTTTGTGCCCGACCAAATCATCGGTCTGAAGGGATATGGCGAGGGCGACCTGACCGTGAAAGGTTCTTTGGACAAGCCTCATGTGGAAGGTGAAGTATATCTCGACTCCGCTTATCTCGTGAGCGAGCCGTATGGTGTCTCGATGCGATTCGACGATGACCCTGTGAGAATCAGCGACAGCAAGTTGCTCTTCGAGAACTTCATGATGTATGCCAATAATGAGAGTCCACTCACTGTGCAGGGAAGTCTCGACTTCTCCAACCTCGACCGTATGATGCTCGACGTGAAGATGCGTGCGCAAAACTTCCTGCTCATTGATGCCAAGGAGAATTTGCGCTCGGAAGCATTCGGCAAGGCTTATGTCAACTTCTTCGGTATGATGAAGGGACCGCTTTCGAGTCTTCGCATGCGAGGAAAGTTGGATGTACTGGGCAACACCGATATGACCTATATCTTGCGAGAGTCGGAACTTTCTACCGACAACCAGTTGGATGAGCTCGTGAAGTTCACTGATTTCAAGAATGGCAAGGAGGAACCAGTGGTACGCCCTGCCATCAAAGGTTTCGATATGTTGCTCAGCATGTCGATAGACGAGTCGGCTCGCATCCTCTGTGCCTTGAATGCCGACCAGACCAACTACATTGACCTCATGGGCGGTGGTGACCTCCAGATGACATACAATCCGACGGAGAGCATCCAACTGACCGGTAAATATACTCTCAGCAATGGTGAGATGAAGTATTCGCTCCCAGTGATTCCGCTCAAGACCTTTACCATCCAGGACGGAAGTTACATCGAGTTTACGGGCGATCCATTCAACCCAACACTGAATATCACGGCGACAGAAAACATGAAGTCAACGGTGAATGAGGGTGAGGGAACCGGTCGCTCAGTGGATTTCGTGTGCGGTGTGCAACTCACGCAGACCTTGAGCAAGCCGGGTATCCAGTTTATCGTCTCCGCTCCAAACGACATGACGATGCAGGATGAGTTGAACACCATGAGCATCGAGGAGCGAGGCAAGATAGCCGTCACCATGTTGGCATCGGGTATGTATCTGGCAGGTGGCAATACCAGTGCCTTCTCTATGAACAATGCATTGAGCAGCTTCCTCAATTCCGAAATCAACAATATCGCTGGTTCTGCCATGCGCTCATTGGGACTCGATGTGGGCATGACGGTAGATAACTCGATGAATGCGGCAGGCGGCTTGCATACCGACTACAACTTCAAGTTTGCCAAGCGATTCTTCAACAACCGATTGAGTTTCAGCATCGGCGGACAGGTTTCTACGGGTGCGGAACTGGAGAACGCCAGCAACAATGACGCTTTCTTCAATAATGTCGAATTGCAGTATCGTCTCAATGAAGGCGCTTCGCAATACATCCGTGCTTTTTACAACAACAATACCTACGACTGGTTGGAGGGACTGATAGGTGAGTATGGTGTCGGTTTCATGTGGCGCAGGAAGTTGTCTCGCTTCTCCGACATCTTCCGCTTTAAGAGCGACAAGCAGGCTTTGCCAGTGATGAAGCCGGATACTGCCGTGCAGAAGAAGACGACGGATAGTGTGCAAACCAAGCCGAGATTCTTCGACCCATTGAATGAGAAGAAGTGAAGCTTTCGCTAGATTACAAGAAATGATGAAAAGAAATAGACTATACCTTATTATATATATATGGGCACTACTCTTGGCGATGCCCATGCTTTGGTCGTGCTCTTCCACCAGTGCATTGAAGGAAGGCGAACAGCTCTTTACGGGATTGAAGCCTATCGAATATGTCAACTACGAGAAGTCGTCTTATGCCGACACCACCATCTTGGAAATGGAAAACGTGCTGGCGTCGGCTCCGAATGGTGCACTCTTCGGAAGCAGCTATTATCGTATGCCTTTCCCTGTGCGTCTGTGGGTATGGAATGCTTTCTCGCAGTCGGATGGTGCTATCGCCAAGTGGATTACCAAGGCTTTTGGATCAAAGCCAAAGTTGATGAACAATGTCAATCCGCAGCTCCGTGCGCAGGTGGCTCAGAACCAGCTCGCCAAGTTTGGCTATTTCAATAGTAAGGTCTCCTATGACGTCATCACGGGCAAGAATCCGAAGACGGCAAAGGTGGCATATCAAGTGGATTTCGGTCATCTTTGGACATTGGATAGCATCCAGTATCTCGGTTTCCCTGAGGCAGGCAAGCATCTTCTCGATTCCACCTTGTCACTGGCGGTTATCAAGAAGGGCGATCCTTTCAATGTGTCCAAGTTGGAGCAGGAGCGCCAGCGCATCACCCGACTTTTCCGCAACAATGGATATTATTATTACAAGAATGGCTATGCCTCTTATCTGGCAGACACCTTGAGCGCGCCAGGCAAGGCGCAAGTGCGCTTGGTGATGGCGGATAGCATCGACACCATGGTGAACAATCGCTATTATATTGGCAACGTGAAGTTCAACTTCCGTAAGCAGTTCAATGAGGAATTGAAAGACTCCTTTGTTCGTGGCAAGTTGGGCTTCTTCTACAATGGTCGCAAGATTCCGATTCGACCAGGTATCGTCTTGAAAGACTTGAAACTCTTCCCACGCCGCCTTTACAAGGTAGAGAACGAGGAGGCGGCGAAGCGTCATCTCCAGTCGATGGGCTTGTTCAGTTATAGCAGCATCCAGTTTACGCCTCGCAACGAGCTTGCATTGGAGCAGCATCTCGCTGATGGCTGTGCGGTGTATAGCGATACCTTGGATGCACAAATCGACTTGGTGTTCGACAAGCCATACGACTTCTATGTGGAGGCGAATGGCAAGGGCAAGACTACCGGACGAGTCGGTCCGGAGTTGGTGGTCGGTCTCACCAAGCGCAATGCTTTTAGAGGTGGCGAGAAACTCGACATCAACCTGCATGGCTCTTATGAGTGGCAGACCATCAACAAGACGGGCGCCAAGGCTACCCATATCAATAGCTATGAGTATGGTTCGGATGTCGCCCTGGTTTTCCCACGCCTCATCACCCCTTGGAATCTCTTCCGTACGATGTCGCAGAATGAGCGCCGTTTCCGTCAGGGAAAATATCCACGCCGATATTATGGTACGCCAACCACCACGGTGAAAGCATCCATGAATGTGCTCAACCGTGCTTCTTACTTCCGCCGCCATGTGGTGTCGGGAGAACTGACCTACGATTGGGCGACCTCGGCTCAACATCATCATTCGTTCAGTCCATTGGTACTGTCTTATGAGTACATGAACTCTCGTTCGGCAGCCTTCGATAGCATCATCTCGCAGCATCCTTATCTTCAGATTTCGATGCGCGACCAATTTGTGCCGAAGATGTCGTACACCTATACCTATAATAGTCCGCTCGACTATCGCAGTCCTATCACCTGGTCCACCACGGTGAGTGAGGCAGGTAATATCTTGGCTACGGGTTATATGATAGGTGGCAGAAAATGGAACGAGAAGGACAAGCAGATGTTCCGCAATCCATTCGCGCAGTTCTTGAAGTTGGAGACCGACTTCGTGAAGTCTTGGCGATTGACGGAGACATCCTACTTGGTGGGACATGTCAATGCCGGTGTGATTTGGAGCTACGGCAATACCGAGAAGGCACCTTATTACGAGCAGTTTTATGTAGGAGGTGCCAACAGCATCCGTGCCTTCAATGTAAGAAGCATCGGACCGGGTAAGTATCAGCCAGCAAATAGCCGCTATTCATATATCGACCAGACGGGCGACATCAAGTTTGTTGCCAATGTGGAGTATCGTCCTAAACTTTGGGGTGATCTCTATGGTGCCGTCTTCCTCGACATGGGTAACGTCTGGAATATGCACGAGCAGGAGTACAGTCCTAACGGCAAGTTTGAGGCGAGAAACTTCTTCAAGCAGATGGCTGTGGGTACAGGTGTCGGTGTGAGATATGACATGGGTATGTTTGTGATTCGTCTGGATTGGGGCGTAGGACTTCATCTGCCATACGACACCAGCAAGAAGGGCTTCTATAATATCGAGCGATTCAAGGACTCGCATAGTTTGCATTTGGCTGTCGGCTATCCATTCTAAGGAGCATCGGCTTGCACTCCTAGTCGCATCAGCTTGCACTCCTAGTCGCATCGGCTTACACTCCTAGTCGCATCGGCTTATACTCCTAGTCGCATTCGCCAAGCAGATATATTGGAAAATTGCTAGGAATCGGAGAATAAAATGGACAATCTTCTATTTTGTTTGACATAAATTTAAAAAAGACGAAGAAATATTCCGCTGCTCGCTATTTTTTTATTACTTTTGCATCCAGATAGAATAGACAATCAATAGAAGTATTCAACTATCAACTATTAAATAAATAAGAATATGAAACCAACACTATTGCTTTTGGCGGCTGGCATGGGAAGCCGCTACGGAGGTTTGAAACAGCTCGATGGTTTAGGCCCTAACGGTGAGACCATCATGGACTACAGTATTTATGACGCTATCCAGGCTGGTTTCGGCAAGATTGTTTTCGTGATCCGCAAGGACTTTGAGGATCAGTTCCGCGAGAAAATCCTTTCTAAATATGAGGGTCATATCCCAGCAGAACTTTGCTTCCAGGCATTGGACGATCTCCCAGAGGGATTCTCTGTACCAGAAGGTCGTGAGAAGCCATGGGGTACCAACCATGCTGTATTGATGGCTAAGGACATCATCAAGGAGCCTTTCTGCGTCATCAACTGTGATGACTTCTACAACCGTGACTGCTTCATGGTCATCGGTAAGTTCCTCTCTGAGCTTCCTGAGGGTAGCAAGAACCGTTATGCAATGGTAGGTTTCCGTGTAGGCAATACCTTGAGCGACAATGGTACCGTAGCACGTGGTATCTGCTCTAAGGATGCAGACGAGAACTTGACTACTTGTGTAGAGCGCACTGAAATCATGCGTATCGACGGTAAGGTATCTTACAAGGACGAGGAAGGCAAGTGGGTTGCTGTAGAGGACAACACTCCTGTTTCCATGAATGTTTGGGGCTTTACACCTGACTACTTCGAGCATAGCGAGGAGTACTTCAAGGAGTTCTTGAGCGACCCTAAGAACATGGAGAACAAGAAGGCTGAGTTCTTTATCCCATTGATGGTCAACAAGCTCATCAACGAGGGCACAGCTACCGTGAAGGTCTTGGATACTACCAGCAAGTGGTTTGGCGTAACATACGCTGCCGACCGTCAGAGCGTAGTAGATAAGATCCAGAGTTTGATCGATGAGGGTGTTTATCCTAACAAGCTCTTTTAATGGAGATTAATATTTTATCAGAACAAGAAGCCGCTACCCTCCAAGAGATGATAGCGGCTTCTCAGCATATTGTCATCTGCTGCCACAAGTCGCCTGATGGTGATGCGATAGGTTCCTCCTTTGGTTGGGCGCATTATCTGCGCTCTTTGGGCAAGGAATCCAAGGTTTGCGTGCCCGACTTCATTCCCGACTCCATCAGTTGGCTGCCTAGGGCATGTGGTGAGGTGGTGCGTTACGACAAGCATCCTGAGGAGGTGGCTCAGATTTTCGAGGAAGCCGACCTTGTGTTCTGTCTCGACTTCAATGGGGCAGGGCGCCTGGACGACATGCAGCATGTGCTCACCTCTTGCAAGGCTAAGAAGGTGATGATCGACCATCATCTCAACCCTGAGTTACCTGTCGATTTGCTGGTGTCTCATCCCCACATGAGCAGTACGAGCGAGTTGATATTCCGCATCGTATGGCAGTTGGGTGGCTTCGGGAAGCTAGGCAAGTATTTCGCCACTTGCATCTATTGCGGTATGATGACTGATACCGGTGGTTTCACTTACAACTCCAACGACCCTGCGATCTTCTTGATTATCAGTGAACTGCTGACTAAGGAAATCGACAAGGACAAGATTTATCGCAAGGTGTTCAATAATTTCTCTTCCAATGCCATCCGGTTCCGTGGACACTTGATGGACAGAAAGTTGCATGTCTTCGAGGATTTGCATGCCGCCTTTTATACGGTCACTCGTCAGGAAATGAAGCGATATGGCTTCATCAAGGGCGATTTGGAAGGATTGGTCAACGAGCCATTGCGCATCCGTGGTATGAAGTTCACCATCTCCCTTCGTGAGGATACCGAGGTGGATGGACGCATCTTGGTGAGTCTCCGTTCTGTGGATGACTTCCCATGCAACAAGGTAGCATCCGAGTTTTTCAATGGTGGCGGACACCTCAATGCTTCGGGTGGCAGACTGAATGCGACGATGGAGGAGGCAGAGCGCATTGCTTGTCAGGCGATAGAGGCGTATGCCCATTTGTTGCGATAGACGGCTCGAAATTTTGTTAAGTATTGGATAAAGACTAGCGTTGGATGATAATAAGTGATAAATTATAATAAAATCGCCTATTATCTCTCGTTAGTCTGTTATCTTTTTTGTACCTTTGCCACTAAAAAAGGAATAAAATATCATAATGAAGAAGATTTTATTGATAGTAATGGCAGTCGCCGCCATGTTTTCAATGGTAGCCTGCGATGATACAGAGACATACGCAGACCTCGTGAAGACTGAGCGTGATTCCATCAGTGCCTTCTTGCGCAATGAGCAGATCACAGTGATTTCAGAGAAGGAGTTCAAGGAGCGCTTTGACAATGGCGTGACTCCACTTACTGATACCGTCCCAGTTTCCAGGGGAGGAAAGAACGAGTATGTGCTCTTCGAGAGCAATGGTATCTATATGCAGGTGTTGGAACCTGGTTGTGGTGATTATATCAAGAAGGACCATTCTGAGGAAGTGCTCGTTCGCTTCGATGAGTATTCACTCAATCAGCGTGCCAAGATTTGCGATGCAGCTCTTACTTGTAGCAATAACATCCCAGCTTATTCTTACTATGTGGATAAGTTGAGAGTTACCAATACTTCAGGTACTTTCACCGGTCTCTTCGTAGAACCTCTCAAGAGTGTCTTCGCACTCACTTACAATCAGAGCGGCTATACCTCCTCTGGTGTGAGCGGTACGGTGCCATCTGGATGGTTGACTCCATTCTCTTGGGTGAAGATAGGTCGTGGCAATGCTGAGGGCGAGAAACTAGCCCACGTGCGCTTGTTGGTACCTCATACCTATGGTTCTACCACAGCTTCGGGAAGTGTGTACTCCTGTTTGTATGACATGACATTGCAGAAGGGTCGCTAAGACTTTTCTGCTTTCTTATTTATAGACATCCCTTATTGATAAGTTATAGACATTTCATTTAAATCGTAAGATATTTATGACACTGATTAAGTCAATTTCTGGTATCCGTGGTACTATCGGCGGACCAGCGGGCGATACTCTCAATCCGCTCGACATCGTGAAGTTTACTTCTGCATATGCTACTTTCATTCGTCGCAACGGTGCATCCCAGAGCAACACCATCGTGGTGGGGCGTGATGCACGAATCTCTGGCGAGATGGTGAAGAACGTGGTTTGTGGCACCTTGATGGGCATGGGCTATGACGTGCTCAACATCGGTTTGGCTACTACTCCTACCACAGAGTTGGCTGTTACCATGAGTGGTGCTGCTGGCGGTATCATCATCACTGCTTCTCACAATCCACGCCAGTGGAACGCCTTGAAGTTGCTGAATGAGAAGGGCGAGTTCTTGACCAAGGACAATGGTAACGAGGTGTTGGCTATCGCAGAGAAGGAAGACTTCGAGTATGCGGAGGTTGACAATCTCGGTAAATATACAGAAGACGCTACATTCAACAAGCGTCATATCGATGCTGTCTTGGCATTGAAACTCGTGGATGTAGAGGCTATCAAGAAAGCTCACTTCAAGGTGTGCGTCGATTCCATCAACTCTGTCGGTGGCATCATCCTTCCTGAGTTGCTCGATGCGCTTGGCGTAGAGTATAAGTTCCTCAATGGTGAGGCGAATGGTGACTTCGCTCACAACCCAGAGCCACTGGAGAAGAACCTCGGTGGTATCATGGACGAGTTGAAGAAGGGCGGTTATGACATGGGCGTCGTGGTCGATCCTGATGTCGATCGCTTGGCGTTCATCTGCGAGGACGGCAAGATGTTTGGCGAGGAATATACCTTGGTAAGCGTTGCCGACTATGTGCTCAGCAAGACTCCAGGCAACACGGTGAGCAACTTGTCTTCTACTCGTGCGCTCCGTGACGTAACTGAGAAGCATGGTGGTGTCTATACTGCTGCTGCGGTAGGTGAGGTCAACGTGACTACCAAGATGAAGGACGTACATGCAGTCATTGGTGGCGAGGGCAATGGTGGAGTCATCTATCCAGAGAGCCACTATGGTCGTGATGCCTTGGTAGGTATCGCCTTGTTCTTGAGCAGTTTGGCACACAAGGGTTGCAAGGTGAGCGAGCTTCGTGCATCCTTCCCTAACTACTTCATTGCCAAGAATCGTATCGACTTGACACCTTCTACCGACGTGGATGCCATCTTGGTGAAGGTGAAGGAAATGTATGGTCAGGAGAAGGATGTCCAGGTAACGGACATCGATGGCGTGAAGCTCGACTTCCCTGACAAGTGGGTACATCTCCGCAAGAGCAACACGGAGCCTATCATCCGTGTATATAGCGAGGCTTCCACCATGGAGGAGGCTGATGCGCTCGGCAAGAAGCTCATGCAGGTGGTATATGATATGCAATAATTGAAGCGTACTACCACTGAGATAGGTACGTAATCATCAATATTCATCCCATAAAGACGGCTTGCATTCCCTTTCTGATAGGAGTGCAAGCCGTTAGGCTTTCAGCTGATGTGCATTCGTACAACAGCTGCTATGAGATATGTTTGTTTCTATTCCTCTGCCAGCTCCTTCATGGCATCATTCAAGGTGTTGAAGAGGACGTTGATGTTTTCTTCCTGGTTCTTGCAGGCTTCCTTGAATAGGGCGACAGGGTCTTCGGTGTCGCTCTTCAAAGGTGCCTCGTTGAGGAGGATGTTCACATTGTTGAGCAACATGCCGTGGAGGGTAGGCATGTGGAGGGATGGCTGCTTGCCTTCCTGACTGGCGCATTTCATGCCGGCAGCGTATGCCTTCACGATGATGCGGACGAGGAGGTGAATCGCCATCGGCTCATCGGCAAGACTGATGAGAACGCCGTGGGTGTAGTCACGCACATGTTCCTCGATGGTCGTAAACTTGCCTTGCAAGAGCCAAGTGAAGTTGCGCTTGTATTCCGCTTCCATCGCCTTGTAGAGTTGAGGCGACTTGCAGGCGATGCGCAAGTAGTCGATCATGGTAGGTTCGAAGGTCTTGTCAGCCTCCTTCAAGGCAGCGAAGTTCTTCTGCATACGCTCATTGGCTTCCTCGGCAGTAGGGTAATTGAGGCGCACGAGGGTGGAGAACATGATGTCGAAGTAGTATTGGTTTACCTCGCCATAATGTTCCAGCATCATCTGCTTCACTTGCTTCGGGTCGTTCTTCTTCTGGAAGTCGTTGCCCTCTATCGTAGCGTCAATGATGCCACGGGCGTAAGCCTCGAAGAAGCCACGCACAAAGGCTGCCACTGCCCTATAACTATTGATTCTTTTGCTCATAATTCTGTCTATTTATGTATTTCCTTCATCCTTTATGGTAAAGGGAGGAGTCTCACTCAAATGTCTTAAACTCATACCCTTGCTCCATGAGCCATTCGATGGCTTGTGGGAGGGCAGTCTTCAACTTCTCGATGCTCTTCAGTGAGTCGTGGAAGGTGATGATGCTGCCATTTCGGACATATCTCTTCACATTGTTCACCACATCCTCGGCAGTGAGCCACTTGGAGTAGTCACGTGTCACCAAATCCCACATGATGACCTTGTAGGTGCGGTGCAACCACCAGTACTCGCTAGGTCGCATCCATCCGTGAGGCGGACGGAAGAGATGGGCGTGAATCAACTCGTTCGCCTTGTTGGTGTTCAAGACGTAAGAGATGACACGGTGCTTGAGGGCTCCGATGTGGTTGAAGGTATGGTTGCCCACCTGGTGTCCTTCGGCAACGATTTGATTATAGAGGTCATGGTTGCGCAATACGTTCTCGCCCACCATGAAGAAGGTCGCCTTGATGTTGTACTTCCTCAGTGTCTCCAGGATGAATGGAGTCGATTCTGGGATAGGACCATCATCAAAGGTGAGATAGACGGAATGCTCCTTCGGATTCATTCGCCAGATAGCCTTTGGATAAAGCCATCTGAGCCATTTGGCTGGTTGCTCTATAAACATTTCGGGTTGATATTATCGGTTATCATAAAATTATAGGGCAGTGTTGGGCTGCCCTATAATCTACATATTCTTATTGTTTTCAATCTAGATGCTTGAATGCCAAACTTACTTTATTCGCCTGCGCCGCTAGGCATCTGACCGCCACGTCCACGATACAAGGTGTAGAGGTGGTTGAGCTGCTCTTCGTACTTCTTGGCAGTCTTCAAATCTACCATGCTTGCTACCTCGCAGATGCTCTGCATGATCATAATCTGACGGATGCAGTCGCTTTGTGCTTGAGAGAAGCGGTTGGCATCGAGCGACAGGTAGTAGGAGAGATACTGGCTGGCATTCTTCCAGGTTGCACTCACATACTCCTTAGCCTTTGCCATATTGCCTGCCATCGCATAGCCACGAGCCATGTCGAGACCGCCACTCATATAGTTGACGGTGACATTGTATGCTGGAATCTCCACGTAAGCCTTGTTCAAGATGTTGAGAGCCTTCTTCTTCTTGTTCTCGGCAATCAACTGGAGGGCTGTCTGAGCCAACAAGCGGCGGTGGGTATAGCACATGCGCATGGTGGTCTCGTCGATGTAGAGTCCCTTCTGCTTCAAGTTACCAAACTTGAATCGTGTCATGATGTTATGATATGCCTTCTCCGTATCGAAGTTCTTGGCACCAGGTTTGTTGGTGGTGAATGGAGTGATACGGTTGGCAAGACCTTCCTGTACGAAGTTGTCACCCAAGTTCATGTAGTTGTCTTCACCTACGGTCAAGGCTACATAGAGAGGGCGAGTCCAGTTGCACTGTGCCAACATCTCCAGCATCATCAAGTCGCCCTTGTAGAGCGCACTCTTGCCCTTCAGTGAGATGACCATCTTGTCTGGGATGGTATCAGAAGCCATCATCATGCCGCTCTTCTTCACAGCCTCCTTGTCGATGGTGAGGTAGAGGGTGTCGGTAGGGATGACGTGCATGTCTGGGTTCTTGCTGCGTACCCAGTACTTCAAGACGTTCTTCAACTCGAATGGCTCATCGCCAAACTGCTTCTTGGCAGCCTCTGGGTTCTCCTTGTAGAAGTCGAGAATCTGCTGCTTGGCCTCAGGCTCCACGGATACGTACTCATTGGTACCTGAGCAGAAGTCGAGACGTGGCCAAGAGATTGGCACAGATGGAGAGTCGTAAGCAGGACGCTTCATCTGGTCGATGTACCAGTCGGTCTGGAGGTAGCTCAAGTTGCAGACACGGTCGTTGGTTCCTACGCCTTCCACCTCCTGGTTGTACCAGAGTGGGAAGGTATCGTTATCACCATTGGTGAAGATGATAGGATTGCCCTTCTCCTGGAGTGACATCAGATAGTTCTGACCGAAGTCACGGCAAGTGTAACGGTCTGAGCGATCGTGGTCGTCCCATGTCTGAGATACCATCTGGATAGGAACCAAGAGGGCGAGAACAGCCACGATGGCTGCTACGGCTGTGCCGCTTACCTTCAACTTCTTCTTCAAGAGGTCGAGGATGGCGAGAACGCCGAGACCGCACCAGATAGCGTATGCGTAGAATGAACCGGCGTAAGCATAGTCACGCTCACGTGGCTGCATTGGAGTCTGGTTCAAGTAGATGACGATGGCAAGACCAGTCATGAAGAACAGGAAGAACACTACCCAGAACTGCTGGATGCCGATAGGGAAGATGACCTCTTCCTCCTTGCCATTCTTGACTACTTTGCGCTTGCGAGTGTACCAAGCCTGCCAGAAGAGACCGATGAGGCCGAGAATCAAAGGCATGCAGTAGAACACGTTGTGTCCCTTGTTCTCCTTCAAGTCGTCAGGCAACTTGCTCTGGTCGCCATACATCGCATCATCAATGAATGAGAAACCAGTGATCCAGTTACCATGCTCTGGCTCGCCATTGCCCTGGATGTCGTTCTGGCGACCAGCAAAGTTCCACATGAAGTAACGCCAGTACATGAAGTTACACTGATAGGAGAGGAAGAAGCGGAGGTTGTCGATCTGTGAAGGAACCTTCACCATGATGTTCTCACCGCAACGGTCGTAAGGTACCTCGGTACCATCCACGCCGCCCATCCAGTCCTCGTAAGCCTGTGCGTGAGCAGAGCTATACATACGAGGGAACAACATATTCTGTGCGTACTTGTACTTATTCTTGTGGCTCACTACGAAGTAAGAGTCTTTCTCGTCCTTCGAAGCCTTCTCCTTGCGCTGATATACAGGAGCGCCTTCCTCCATCACTGGCTTGCACATGTTGCCATCTACTTCGAGGGCAACCTGTGAGGTGTATGCCTGTCCGTAGGCGAGAGGACGGTCGCCATACTGGTCACGGCTCAAGTAACTGCCAAGGGTGAAGATGTCCTCAGGAGAGTTCTGGTCCATCGGAGGGTTGGCAGAAGAGCGGATAACGATGAGGGCGTAGCTGGAGTAACCGATCATCAACATCAACATGCAGAGCAACGCTGTGTTCTTGATACGTGCTGAGATGAGAGGCAAGAGCTGTGTCTTCTTCTTGACGATGCCGGTGGTCTCGTCGGTGCCAGCCACCACTTCCTGCTTGCGCTTGTAGTTGAGCACAAACCAGAGGATAGCCATCACGATGATGCCACAGATGACGGCGCTCCAACCATATCCATAGAATGGGATGCCGAGCATACCGAAGCCAAGGATGAAGGCGATGTTCTGTCGCTTCACGTTCTTGTCGCAGGCATTGAAGGTCTCGTAGATACCCCAGATGACACTTGCCACAAGGCAGATGATATAGACAATCTCACCTGTGTTGAAAGGACAGCCGAGCACGTTGACGAAGAACAACTCAAACCATCCGCCCACGGTGATGATGCCTGGTACCACACCATACAATACGGCAAAGACTACGAGGAAGGACACGATGAGTGCAATCAAGGAACCCTTGAGGTTGGCCTCTGGCACCTTCTTATAGTAATATACCAATACGATGGCAGGGATGCAAAGCAAGTTGAGCAAGTGGACACCGATACTCAAACCAGTCATATAGGCGATGAGCACGAGCCATCGGTCGCTATGAGGTTCGTCGGCGTGGTCTTCCCACTTCAGTATCAGCCAGAAAACGACTGCTGTGAAGGCAGACGAGAAGGCATATACCTCACCCTCCACGGCAGAGAACCAGAAGGTATCGCTCCATGTGTAGATGAGTGCGCCCACCATACCAGATGCCTCGATGGCTATCATCTTGGCGGTGGTCATCTCTTTCCAGTCGCTGATGATGAGCTTGCGAGCCAAATGAGTGATGGTCCAGAAGAGGAACATGATGCAGACGGCACTGAGTAGTGCGCTCATCGTGTTCACCATCTTAGCCACCTGTGTGGCGTCGCTAGCGAAATGGGTGAAGAAATTGCCCAAAAGCATGAAGAATGGTGCCCCAGGTGGGTGACCGATCTCTTGCTTGTAAGCGGTCGTAATAAACTCAGGACAGTCCCAGAAACTGGCTGTCGGCTCAATTGTGGAGCAGTAGGTGAAGGCAGCGATGATAAATGCTACCCAACCGAAGATGTTGTCCACTAATTTGTACTGTTTCATTATTGCTTATAAACTTTAATATGATATACTTTTTAGTCCCTAGCCATAGACGTTCAATTCCCTAGCCATGGGCACTGAATTCCCAAGCCAAGGGCATCCAATTCCCAAGCCAAGGGCAATGATTGCCCAAAGGGTGGGCATTTGGGCTACCTAGTCAAGCGGTTTTTCTCGTCTGTCTAAGCATTCCGATGCTCCTTTCTAGGCATACAACGGTGCAAAGTTACTAAAAAGAAAAGAAATAAGAGTTTTTGGCGTTTGTTTTTTAGGTTATATTATATATTTACACACAGAAATATAGCCATTCGGCTGTCTTGCAGTGACAGTGGAATGGCTATACGTTTTATATTTGATTTAGGGATGCTTTGTGTTTGCATCTCTTGTGATTATCCTATCCAGTTGAGGAAGGTGGTGATGATGCCCGTGTTGATGAGATCGACAAACATGGCTCCGATGATAGGAACGATGAGGAATGGCTTCACCGTGTAGTGGTACTTGTAGCAGACGGCGCTCATGTTAGCCATCGCATTAGGCGTTGCACCGAGACCGAATCCGCAGATACCTGCCACTAGTACGGCTGCATCGTAATCGCTTCCCAAGAGACGGAAGGCGAGGAAGTAGGTGAGCAGCATCATCATGATGACTTGGCATACCAGGATGCTGATGAGTGGGAGGGCAAGGCTAGATAGTTCCCAAAGTTTGAGCGAAATCATCGCCATGCCGAGGAATACGGAGAGCGAGATGTTGCCCACGCTGACAATCTTTTCCATCTCCAACTTCTTGCGCCAGGGTGTCATCTCTATCAGATTGCGTACGACGGCTGCCACGATGAGGGCACCGAAGTAGGTAGGGAAGGTGATGCCCGTGCTCTGGAGCAACTTGCTCATCACCGTGCCTAAAGCCATAACTACCAAGAGGGTGTAGCTGGCATTGGCATAGTGCTGGAATTCTATCTCGTGGCTACTGAGATGCTTCTCACGACCGGCAGGCGACTGCTCGTCACTCTCGATACCAGCCATGGCAGGGTCTATCTCATAGTCTTTGACAATCTCGTGCTCGTAGGTGAGTTTGGTGCGAATCAACTTCTCCGCGATAGGTCCACCGATCACCGAGCCTGCTATCAGACCGAAGGTAGCCGCCGCCATGGAGACGGTGCCTGCGCCCTGTAGTCCGAGGTGTTCCAATACCGATGCAAATCCGCCTGCCGTACCATGACCGCCAGCCATGGAGATGGATCCAGCCGCCATACCGATAAGTGGACTGACATCCAGTAATTTAGTGATGATGAGTGGCATTGCATTTTGCAATACAATGATGCCCACCAAGAGACAAAGCATCAGGACGAGTGTCTTGCCGCCTTGTCGCAATACCTTCAGGTTGGACTGGAAGCCCACGGAGGTGAAGAAGGCGAGCATGAAGACATCCTTCAATGTGCCGTCGAAGGTGAGTTCGATGTGGAAAACCTTGTAGAGGATGAGGGTGGCAATGGAGAAGACGAGCCCTCCCGATACAGGCGATGGAATACAAAACTTCTGTAGCCATTTGATGTTACGTGTCATCAACATACCCAAGAGCAGTGCCAGGGCGCCGATGCCGGTTGACTGCAACATATCTAATGAAATCGTCTGTATCATATTTTATCCTTTCTCGTTTGATTTTGGAAGTATTTCTCCCTTTCTCGTTGGCAAATCCTTCTATCCTTCAATTTCTATCTTTGTCATTTTCTGTTTTCCTTCTATACTTTCAGGAAGTGTTCTTCGAGTTTCTCCCTCGGCATATCGGCTGTGTCGTGGTAGTGCAAGTGATGGTTGACGCAGGCGATGTGCTTCACATTGTTGAGCACCTCGGCGATGTCGTGGCTCACGATGATGATGGCGCACTCCTTGTTGATTTGCTCCAGCATCTCGTACATCTGCTTTTGGAATCGGCGGTCGATGTAGGTGTTAGGCTCATCGAGTATCACGACATCGGGCTTGGCGACGATGGAACGGGCGAGGAGCACTCGCTGCAACTGTCCTCCGCTCAAGGCTCCGATATGTCGGTCCTTGAGGTCGGTGAGCTGCATACGCTCCAGTGTGTCAAGCACTTGCTGGTGTTGTGCCTTCGTATATCGGGCAAAGAGTTTCTTGCTCTTGCTCAAACCAGAGAGCACGACCTCATAGACGGAAATAGGAAATTGCTTGTCGAGGGCATTGTATTGAGGGAGGTATCCCATGGAAATCTCCTTTACCTCCTTCAGATGCTTGTCCTCATTTGTCTCTCCCTTTTCTTCCTTGTCCTGACGAGTCTCTCCCTTGCTTTTCTCCTCCTTGAAGAATCGAATGGTTCCGCTCGTCGGCTTCATCAGTCCGAGGATGAGACGGATGAGCGTAGTCTTGCCACCACCGTTAGGTCCGATGATGCCTAGGTAGTCATCGCTCGTCACGGTGAGGTTGATGTCGCTGAGTACTTCCTTCCCCTCGTAACCAGCGTGGAGATGTTCTATTTTGATGATTGTTGACATAAGCGATTCTTTTAATTTCTTATGGAATGTTTTACTTCCTTATGGAATGGTGTATTTCCTTGCAGAATGATTTCATTTCTATGTCATAGCTCTCGGCAAATTTCTTGGCGATGGAGACCATCTCTGTAGCCCAATCATAAGCCAACGGGTTGATCTCGATGGCATGCGAGCCTGTGGCATCTATGAAAGTCTGGGTGTTGCGATTGGCAAACTCTTTCTGGATGAATACCGTCTTGATTTGGTCTTGCTTGGCTCGATTGATGAGAGCCTGAAGCTGTGCGATGCTCGGCTCCCTTCCTTCCTCCTCGATGGGGAGTTGCTCGAATCCATGGTCCTTGGCGAAGTAGGTGAGGGCAGGATGGTAGATGACGAATGGGAATCTTGTTTCCTTCTTCTGGGTGAGTTGCTCCCTTGCTTCCTTCGCCTTTCGGAAATAAGGAGTCATCTCTTGTTCCACCTTTGAAATAACTATTCCTTTGAATCGTTGGCATCTTTTGGTGAAGTAAGCACTGTCCTTTGGCATCCACTCGCATAGGGCTTGACAGATGTTGTCGGCAATGATGCTGGCACTCTGACAACTCATCCATGTATGTGGGTCGATGATGCCACCGGCAGTCTTGGCAGGAGTGATGCCCTTGGAGGTGTCGATGACCTTCATGTCGGGAGCGTTGTCGGTAAGCTTCTTCATCCAAGTTTCCTCGAAGCCGATGCGTCCCACCTTGAAGTAGAGGGTGCTGTTGGAGAGTTTTACCATCTGCTGTGGTGTTGGCTCGTAGGTCTCCGGGTTGCTTCCGGCAGGCACCATCACGTTGACGCTTACCTTGTCGCCAGCAATCTGTTCCACGAAGTAGCGGAATGGTTCGATGGTGACGCTCACGGTAGGTTTATCGCTTGTCGTCTCCTTCTTGCTGCCTTTGCAACTCGTCAGTGCAAAAGCGAGAAGAAGACAACAGAAAAAACAGCAAGCCGAGATAGGGCTTCGGTCAGAAGTCGTCTTTCTTTTGGATAAGTGTAATGTGTTGGCAGCTTCTGCCGCCTTATATATAATAAGGTGTAAATGTCGTCTCATGATTCTCTATCTAGTTTTATGTTTGAATTTTTCACTTATACGATGAAACTCATCCCATATACGAGAAGCACATATCTCAATACTTTCCCGATGGTGATGCTGAGGATGGAAATGGGGACGTTTGCCCTGGTCAATCCTAGTACGATGGTGACGGCACTCCCTAGTAGTGGGAGGAAGGCGAAGAATCCCATCCATGCGCCCCGTCCTGCCATGAATCGCTCTGCCTTGTCAAGACTTTCCTTCTTCACGTGTAGGTATCGCTCTATCCATTCCATCTTGCCCAGTCTTCCCACACCATAGTTGAACATCGAACCGAGCACGTTGCCTATGCTGCCATATATCACGAGTGGAAGAGGAGCCAGACCTGCCGCTTGCAATCCCACCATCACAGCCTCGCTGCTAAAGGGAAAGAAACTGCCTGCGAGAAATGCCGCTACCAGCATTCCCCAATAGCCCCAATCCACCAAGAAACTTATAATCCAATCTATCATCTCCTTTTCCGTCTCTAATTATCACGCTTTAATTCTTGTCCTTCTTCTATTGCAGTAGAATGACGTCTGGTAAGAACAGGTTGAACAACAAGATCAGAGCCATTGCTACCAATATGGTGATGAACATGATATTGGTAATCTTACCTTTCGTAAAGGTGCTGAAGTGGGCGATGAGGGGAGCCGTGTTGACTATCATGATGCCACCCAACTCCTTGCCGTGCTGAGGCTGAAGGATGATGAATATCAGACTCAGCACATCCATGAGGATGAATGAGTCGTATATCATGCGGGTGCGAATCTTGTCGGCATAACTCGTATGAAGGAAATGAATGGTGCCGATGATGCCCAGGATGACGAGGAAAATGAGGTTGACGACCTCATGCACAGTGACTTGGGAATAATCGAACAGTTCCTTGTAGTTGATAAACTCGATGAAATGATTGAGCAAGTCATCCAATGTGTCGGTATATGCGTAATAGCCCGCTGCAAACCAGTAGGGGGTGATGATACCGAGGATGGAAGCGAAGAAAGTGCGGAGGCTGAAGTTGTTGGAACATGTCAGCATCATCAGCCATAAAAATGGCAGGTAATAGCCAATCTGAACGAATACCATCGAAGCCAAGCCGATGCAGGTGAAGGCATAGAAGGTCCATCCTGTTGAGGCTCTGTCTTGGTAACCGTTCCATATGATGAGGTAGTAGGCGATGATACACATCGTCACGATACAACTTTTGAGTGATGGGTCTGGCAAGAATGCCATGGTGATGAGCATCAAGAAACTGCATGATACCATGCGGCTGTAGGTGCGCATCAAGGAGTTGCGGTTGTTGAGTTCCACCATCAGAAAGGTGGAGATGATGGTGAAGGCAAACTCCACCCAGATGTTATACTGCATAAAACCCACTGCAACCCAAACCAAGGCGGCAAGGGTTGCAGTTACGGGTAATGAGAAGCGGCTAGCCGCTATCTTGTTTTGTATTCTTTTCTTTCTTAACACAATAATAAATTATAAATTATAAATGATGAATAATGAATATCACCTTTTGCTGCTCGGATTCGAGCAAGGTTGATTTATCATTTATACATTATTATTTATTCTTTGTTTACAAGTCTTGTCCGATGTCAGAGCGGAAATACTTGTCGGTGAAGTGGATCTTCTGTGCCTCGGCGAAGCTCTTCTTCAGGGCTTCCTCCTTGTCCTTGCCATAGCTGCTCACGCAGATGACACGACCACCATTGGTTACCACCTGTCCATCCTTCATGGCTGTACCTGAGTGGAATACTACAGAACCTTCCACCTGGTCGATGCCCTCGATAGGATAGCCCTTCTTGTAAGCCTCTGGATAACCACCGCTCACGAGCATCACGCAGACAGCTGCACGCTCATCAAACTCGATGGCTCTCTTGTCCAAGTCACCATTAGCCACGCCCTCGAAGAGATCCACGATGTCGCTCTTCAAGCGAAGCATCACGCTCTCGGTCTCAGGGTCGCCCATACGGCAGTTGTACTCGATGACCATAGGCTCGCCCTCTACGTTGATCAAACCGAAGAAGATGAAACCCTTGTAGTCGATGTTCTCCTCAGCCAAGCCCTCTACGGTAGGACGGATGATGCGGTCTTCCACCTTCTGCATCCACTCCTTGGTAGCGAAAGGCACTGGAGTTACACTGCCCATACCACCTGTGTTCAAACCTGTATCGTGCTCACCAATGCGCTTGTAGTCCTTAGCCTCAGGCAGAATCTTGTAGTTCTTGCCATCGGTCAAGACGAATACGGAGCACTCGATGCCGCTCAAGAATTCCTCAATCACCACACGCGCGGAAGCGTTGCCAAACATACCGCCGAGCATCTCCTTGAACTCCTTCTTGGCCTCTTCGAGGGTAGGGAGGATGAGAACGCCCTTGCCAGCGCACAAGCCGTCAGCCTTCAGTACGTAAGGAGCCTTCAAGGTCTCCAAGAACTTCAAGCCTTCCTCTACAGTAGTGCCGTCGAAGGTCTCATACTTGGCTGTAGGGATATTGTGACGCTTCATGAATTGCTTGGCGAAGTCCTTGCTGCCTTCCAATACGGCGCCAGCCTTAGATGGACCAATCACTGGGATGTTCTTGGTACGTTCGTCAGCCTTGAAGTCGTCATAGACACCCTTTACCAATGGGTCTTCAGGACCAACTACCACCATGTCAACACCCCTCTCGACAGCAAAGTTCTTGAGAGCCTCGAAGTCGTCAGCCTTGATGTTTACGTTCTCGCCAACCTCTTGTGTGCCGGCGTTACCTGGAGCGATAAAAAGTTTCTCTACTTTCTCGCTCTGGGCGATTTTCCATGCTAAGGCGTGCTCACGGCCACCGCCTCCTAACAATAAAATTTTCATTTCTGTAAGTTATTGTATTTATGTGTTATAATTGAATTCTTACTTCAGATAGTCGAAGAAGTACTGGCTGATGCGCTCATGCAAGTGAGTGCTCTGATGACCTCTCATGTTGTGAGGCTCGCCTGGATAGACGAAGAAGTCTGGCTGAGTACCTGCTGCGATGCAAGCCTTGAGGAAGGTGAGGCAGTGCTGTGGCACTACGGTCACGTCGTTCAAGCCCTGGATAATCTGGAGCTTGCCCTTCAAGTTCTTCGCCTGGTAGAGCAGGGAGGTCTTCTTGTAACCCTCTGGGTTGGTCTGAGGAGTGTCCATATAGCGCTCGCCATACATCACCTCGTACCAGTGCCAGTCGATGACAGGACCACCTGCCACGCCTACCTTGAATACGTCTGGGTAGTTGGTCATCAAGGAGATGGTCATGAATCCACCGAAACTCCAACCATGTACGCCCATTCTGTCGGCATCCACGTATGGAAGAGACTTCAGGTATTCCACGCCCTTCATCTGGTCTTGCATCTCTATCTGTCCCAACTGTCGGAAGGTAGCTTGCTCGAAAGCCTTGCCACGGTTCTCACTGCCTCGGTTATCGAGGATGAAGAGCAGATAGCCCTTCTCTGCCATGTAGGTCTCCCAGCCACGGCTGCAATAGTTCCAACGGGCATCCACGTTGTGGGCATGAGGCCCACCATATACATATATAATAGTAGTGTACTTCTTGTTAGGGTCGAAGTTGACAGGCTTCACCATTCTCCAGTAGAGGTCGGTCTCGCCGTCGGCAGCCTTGATGGTACCGCAACTGTACTCTGGCACGTTGTAACCCTTCCATGGGTTCTCGGCGGTGAAGTAAGGAGTGCGGTCGCCTATCTCCATGTTGACGATGGCTATCTTGCGAGGCACGGTTGGAGTGGAGTAGTTGTCGTAGAGATACTTTCCGCTCTCGCTCAGTGTAGCGTTGTGCCAACCCTTGCCGTTGTCATCCATCATGGCACGCTTTCCTGTCTGTGCATCTACCAAGAAGATATTGCGCTGGATAGGAGAGCACTCGTTGCTAGCGATGATGATGCTCTTGTGCTTAGGATAGAAGCCGAGCACATCCATTACTACCCACTTGCCACTGGTGAGCTGCTTCATCTCTATGGATGAGGCGTTGTCTGATGCTGAAAGACCTTTTGCCTCAGCTTTGCCACCTTTCAATGTACAGATATACAAGTGGTTGTAACCATCCTTTTGGCTCTGCATGATAAACTGGTTGCTGTTCCATGGCAAGAACTGGATAGGATGCAAAGGCTCCACGTACTTCTCGTCGGTCTCACGATACAGTTCGGCTATCTTGTCGCCCGTCTCGGCATTATAGCTGACGAGGCGGCAGTCGTTCTGGTCGCGGTTCAACTCAAACATATAGATTACCTTGTTGTCCGGACTCCAAGCGATATTGGTGAAGTAGCGGTCGGTAGGGTCGCCAGCCTTCAAGTAGATGGTCTTGCCTGTGGTGCAGTCGAAGACGCCTACGGTTACCTTGTGGGAAGTTTCCCCCGTCATCGGATACTTGTCTGGGGCAGGGGTTGCGATGCAACTCTGTGTCTCAGGATGATTGAAGTCGTCTATCTCAGGGATGTTCACCTGTGGATAGTCGGTCACCATGCTCTGGTCCATGCGATAGAAGGCGAGCTTCTCGCCGCTAGGACTCCAGAAGGTTCCCTTCGAGATGCCAAACTCATCACGGTGAACGCTCTGACCATACACAATCTCACGGCTGCCATCCTGGGAGAGTTGGAAGTCGTGCGACTTCTTCTCCTTGGTATTCGCATTGCCGCTTGTGCCTGTGAGGACACGTACACAGAGGTTGCTACCCTTCAGATAAGCGTATGCAGTCTGTTGGGCGTTGGCCTCCAAGAGATTCTCGCCCTCGCCAAACTCCACCTCGCTTACGAGGCGGTGCTTCTTGAAGTCGATGGTGTATATCTTGCTGCCGTTCTGCACCTTGACGATGCTCTTGTCGGCAAAAGGGAACTCTGCGTTGTAGAGAGCTCTCACCTTGATGTCCTTGGTAGGAGCGATCCACTGGTTGATTTCGTTGAGGCTGAAGAGTTTGGTCTCCTTGCCGTTCGCCTTGTTGACGAGGTAGCAGGCATCGATGTCTTGGCGAACGAGTTGGTCGCCCCACCAAGTAGCCCAACGGTTCTTTGCCACCATGTTGCGATAGTTGTTGCCACCGAAGTTGAGGTCTTCGAGGGTGAACGCCTTGTCGCCCTTCTGTGCTGGCACTACCCCCTGTGCATGGACACTGCTCATAGACATCATAACCAACAATGCTGATATTGCTATTTTATGAAATGATTTCATTGATATGTGACTCCTTTCTGATTAATCGTTGTTGCCAAAATCCTCGAAGCCTCGCTTGCCGCCACGCTTGAAGTCACGGCCACCCTTGCGGTCTCCCTTGAATCCGCCACGCTTGTCACCCTTGTCAAAACGTTTGCCACCGTCGCCGCTGCGTCTGTCACGGTCGCCGCCACGCTTTCCGCCGAAGCTGCGTCCGCCCTTGCGGTCGTCATCGTCGTCACGTCTGCGAGATGCACCTACACGAGGTCTTCCGCCACGGCGAATCTCCTCACGACGCTTCTCAAACTCCTCTAGGCGGTTGTGGAACTTGAAGGTACGGATGTCGCCCTCGTCGTTCTCTGTCTCCTCGCTGATGCGCTTCTTGAACTCACGCTCCTTCTTGAAACGGTGCTTCTGAGCCATCTCACGCTTCTCGTGCTCGGTCTTCACGATGCCGCCCTCAGAACGGAACTCCTTCATCTTGCCATCAAACATCACGTACTTGCGGAACTCGCACTCCAAGCTACCATTGTAAACTGGTATCTTGATGCTAGGCTTCAAACCGATCTGCTCGAAGCACTCCTCACGGTAGCTCAATACCCAAGCCTCGTTGCCTGTGAACGCCTTCTTGAAGCGCTCGCCTATCATCTTGTAGGTGCCGAGGAGGTTAGGGGTGGAGATACGCTCGCCGTATGGAGGGTTCATCACGATGATGCTCTTCTCGGCAGGCTGGGTGAAGTCCTTGAAGTCTTGCTGGGCGATGGTGACGTCCTTGCTCAATCCAGCCGCACGCACGTTCATCGAAGCGGTGTTGACCGCCTTCATGTCGATGTCGTAGCCGTAGATATGATGCTCGAACTCACGCTCCTGTGAGTCGTCGTTGTAAATCATGTCGAAGAGATCCTGGTCGAAGTCGTTCCACTTCTCGAAGGCAAACTCCTTGCGGAAGACGCCAGGTGAGATGTTGCGTGCGATGAGGGCTGCCTCGATGGCGATGGTACCCGAACCACACATAGGGTCGATCAAGTCGCACTCGCCCTTCCATCCAGTCATCAAGATCATGCCGGCAGCGAGTACCTCGTTCAGTGGAGCCTCTACGGATTCCTGACGGTAGCCACGGCGGTGGAGGCTCTCGCCACTGGAGTCAAGGCTCAGTGTGGCGTTGTCCTCAGCGATGTGGATGTTGAGACGGATGTCAGGGTTGCTCACGCTGATGTTAGGACGTGTGCCCTGCTTCTCACGGAACCAATCCACGATGGCATCCTTCACCTTATAGGTGACGAAGCGTGAGTTGCGGAACTCCTCTGAATAGACTACGGAGTCAACAGAGAAGGTCTTCTTCACGTCCAAGATGTCATCCCACTTGATTTTCTGCACCTGGTCATACACTTCCTCGGCGCTGCGAGCCTTGAAGTGCTTGATAGGCTTCAAGATACGGATGGCTGTGTGCAACTGGAAGTTGGCACGATACATCATTTCCTTGTCGCCGGTGAATGATACCATGCGGCGACCTATTTGTACATTGTTGGCACCCAGTTGGGTGAGCTCCTCAGCCAAGACTGGCTCTAGACCCATGAAGGTCTTGGCAATGAGTTCAAATTCCTGTTCCATTATTGAATTCTATATCTAATAAACTTTGTTTCTCTTTCTTGTATTTCTTGGTTCTCGGTTGCATGTCCTTGGTAACCCAGACGTTGGCTCCCACCACGCATCCCTTACCGATGGTGATGCGCCCGAGAATGGTGGCGTTGGCATAGACGATGACATCGTCTTCGAGGATAGGGTGGCGAGGAATGCCCTTGATAGGGTTGCCGTCCTTGTCGAGTGGGAAGCTCTTGGCACCGAGGGTGACACCCTGGTAGAGCTTCACGTTGTCGCCGATGATGCAGGTGGCTCCGATGACCACACCCGTGCCATGGTCGATGGTGAAGTGTTTGCCGATGGTGGCTTCAGGGTGGATGTCGATACCGGTCTCTGAATGGGCAAGCTCGGTCATCATGCGAGGTATCAGCGGCACGCCCAGTTCGTAGAGCACGTGGGCGATGCGATAGTTGGTGATAGCCTTGATCACAGGATAGCATGAGATGATTTCTCCCTGGCTCACGGCAGCTGGGTCGCCCTCATAGGCTGCCTCCACATCGGTAGCGAGGATGCGTCTCAACTTCGGAAATTGCATGATGGCTTTGGCGGCGATGACGCCAGCCTTGGCACGCTGGTGTTGCAACTCTTGTGAGGTTTCCGTCTCACAGTCGTTGGCGAAGCAGAGTCCGGCGAGTATCTGCTCACTCAGTTTCTCGTAGAGTTTCTCAACTCTCACGCCGATATGGTATTTGATGGTGGAGATATTCACGGACGAATTGCCGAAATATCCAGGGAAGAGGATGGAGCGAGACAGACTGATGATTTCTTCGAGCGCCTTGCCCGAAGGGAGTGGATTGCCGTCTCGATGCTGATGGAAGAGACCTTTCAGTGACTCTGGGCACGAAAGCTCCTCGATGGTTTCCGTCAGCTGATGAGTTAATGTATCTTTACTCATGTCGTATGTTGTGTATCAATAAAAATGAAGGCTTGCAACACCTTCTAGCTTTTAAAAGTTGGTGCAAAGATACGACTTTTCTAGCAAACGGCAAAATCGGAATGGGGGATTTTGCGTGTTTTTGTACAAATGGGCACAAAAAAGATGTTAAATGGTTGCTTGCTTCTCCTTTCTCATATCCCTGAAGGCACTGCAGGCTATTGGCACTGCCATGATAAAACTGCATACATCTGCCCATGCCTGACACATTTCCACTCCCTGCAAACCGAAGAAGTGAGGGAGGATGAAGATGAGTGGAATGAAGAAAAGACCACTGCGGGCTGCCGCTATCAGGTTGGCACGGATTGGCTTGCGGATGGTCTGTGTCAGCATGTTGGTGAGCACGATGGTGGCTACCAATGGGAAACTGATAACTTGCCAGCGCAAAGCCACGGCACCTACGGCTACTACATCAGGGTCGCTGCGGAACAACTCGATGATAGGTTCTGCGAAGATGAAGCCTACGATGGCGCAAACTGCCAAGAACACCGAACCGCACTTGATGCAGAAGTAGAACGCATCACGTACGCGACGATACAACTTCGCCCCATAACAGAATCCGCAAAGCGGTTGGAAACCTTGTCCCAAACCGATTACGATGGCATAGGTGAAGAAGGAGATGCGAGTGACGATGCTCATGCCGGCAATGGCTGCATCACCGTATGCGCCTGCTGCCACGTTGAGCACCAGTGTGGATACGCTGCCCAATCCCTGTCGTGAGAGCGATGGCGTGCCACCTGCCGCGATTTCCTTCAGGTAAGTCTTGGTTGGAGAGAATAGACGAGGCTGGATGCGGATGTTCTGACCTTTGGTCGTCATCCATAGCAGCATCATGCAACCGAATATCTGACTCGTGAGCGTAGCGATGGCTGCTCCTGTGATGCCGAGACAGAAGTAAAGTATCAGCAGAGGGGCGAGAATGAGATTGAGCAATACACCCGACATGATACCCTTCATGGCATAGATGGTGTTGCCCTGAAAGCGCATCAAGTTGTTGACCGTCAGCGACATGGTCATAAATGGTGCGCCGAGCAAGATGATGCCCAGGTAACGCTCCGTGTAGGGGAGAATGGTGGGTGTGGAACCCAAGAAAACACAAAGAGGGGAGAGAAAAGCCTTTCCTATGATAGCGATGAGCAGACCTGCGATGAAACTCAGGATGACACCCGTGGCAGCCATCCTTTGGGCATTCTCCACATTCTTGGCACCGAGCTGCCGGGAGATATAGTTGCCAGCACCATGACCGAAGAAGAATCCCACCGCCTGGATCACCGACATCATACAGAACGACACGCCCACGGCAGCCACGCTCTGCGTGTTGATGCTACCCACGAAATAGGTGTCGGCGAGGTTGTACATGCTCGTCGATAACATACTGATGATGGTCGGAATCGCCATCGTGAAAATGACACGGTGTATCGGACCATGGGTCAAAAATGTGTAGTTATCCCTCTTCATATCATATAGTCTAAAGTCTAAAAGGTCTCTTTCAAGACCTTTTGCTTCATTTGTGATTGTCTAGTTTCTTGAATACGACCTTCTCCATCAGCAGTACGCCGATGAGGGCGGTCAGAATGCCCAGTGTGACATCGATGATGTAGTGGTGACCGCTATAGACAGCTGTCCACCAGATACCCATGCAGATGATGGCGAAGAGGGCGATAGTTGTCTTGCGCTTGTGACTCAGCACCGCATAGATGGTAGCTACGAGCATATAGGCGGCGTGAAGGCTAGGTACGGCTGCGAAGACATTGGCATTCTTGGCATAAAGACTGTGGAAAACTGGAATGCCCATCATACTGTCGAAACGCCCCAATCCTGCCACATTGCCTGGGGTATGGAGGATAGGCTCGAAACCATAGTTCATCACATACCAAGGTGGCGATGCAGGATGGATATAGTAACCGATGAAACCGATGAGGTTGACCACCAAGAACGACCATGAGAAACGCATAAACCACTTGTACTGTTTCTTGAAGAAAAGATACAAGGCAAAAGCTACTGGCACAGGTACCCAACAGAGATAGAAGATGCCTGCCATGAAGTCGGCGAAGCCGCAGTGGTGTACCTTAAACCATTCGCCCGGTATCATCACGTTGGTATGGTCGGCAATCGCCTGAAGGTCAGCGCTGCTGGAGGCGGTGATGCCAAAGAGCGACTTCTCTGCCTCGTAGAGTCCTCTGACGTCGATGTCGTTGACCAAGTAGTTGGGATAGAAACGCATCGAGTCGTAGGTGACGGCAAAGATGAGCCATGGCAGGAAGTAGATGGCAAACTGCCGTGTCTTCTTCCACGCATAGAGCAGGGCGAAAGCTACAATGAGATATAGACTGGTCATTTATAAATGATAAATGGTAAATGATAAATATTGGCTGATGCCTATCCGACGGCAGGTGACAGCTGATGATGAAGACTTATTTCTTCATCTTCTGCATCACGATATAGCAATGCCAGATGCGCCAGAAAGCAGTGATGTTTGCCAATACGGCGATGAGAATCATGCCACCTGCAAGCCACCACATGTTGCCGGTGATACCCGTGAGCATGGCTGTGACGGCAGTAACAACCACACGCTCAGGACGTTGCATCAATCCTACCTTGCACTCGATGTCCAAACCCTCGGCACGAGCACGTACATAGCTCACCATCACCGAACCAATCATGGCTGCGAAGGTGACAATGCCCATCCAGAACCATTCGCCCACATGATCCATGCGGATGAAGGCGAGACAGATACCGAAGAGGCTCACCAGTTCGCTGTATCTGTCGAGTGTGCTGTCCCAAAGTGCTCCGAAGAGGCTGCTCTTGCCGCTCATGCGAGCCAAGCGGCCGTCCATCATATCGAAGAGACCGGCAGCGAGGATGATGAAGCCGCCCCAACCTATCTCTGTCATACAATCTGGATATGTAAGTCCGGGGATGATGTCGGGAGTTACGTCAGGGGTCAATGTCAGAACCCCCAATTTCCATGCCGCATCGATGAAGAATGCAGCAGCGACGATGTTGCCGATGAAACCTACGAAGGTCACGATGTTTGGCGTGATATGCAACTTGATCATCATCTTGATGATAGGGTTGATGATCACGTAGATCACTTTCTGTAAGAAATCTCTATAATTCATGTTTTTATATCTTAATTCTTTTCTTTATGTTCTGTCTTGATAGTCTTTATGGTTGCTGAGGCTTGAAAACAAACTTCCGCTGCCCAGGATAGTTGACGAGCACTGCCACGAGAAATGCCACCACGCACTTCGGTATCATGTAGTGGATATTGATGTGCTCACTATGGTTGATGATTTCGGTGAGGGCGATGGTGCCGCCCGAATTGAGGAACCAGCTGATGCCCCAAATCACAAAATACCTCCAAGCCACGCTGCGCTTCCTGCGATGGGAGTCGCCGAAGACGTAGCGATAGTTGAGGCAACAGTTGGTCACGCCTCCTGCCATCACGCCGATGGCGTTGGCGAGTCCGTAATATATGCAGATGACATCCGAGAGGAGGAAAGCCAGCCCGAAATCCACTACGGATGCGATGGAGGCAGTCAGCTCCGCCTTGGCAAATGTCACCAGTTCTGTCTTAATCTTACTCATTCTTTACTCTTCGTTTTTCACTTAAAAAATAGCCCACGCTATTTTGATGATAATCATGGTGATGGCAGCATAGATGCCACCCAATAAGTCGTCAGCCATGACATAGAAAGCCCCTTCCTTTCGGTCCAACTTCTTGATGCCAAGCGGTTTCACCATATCGAAGAAGCGGAAGAGCACCAAGGCTATCACTGCCCACCACCAGGAATCTCCAGGTGTGCCGTTGCTAGTGAAAGGCACGAGGAGGGAGAGGGGAATCCATACGCCAGCCATCTCGTCGATGACCACACGGCTAGGGTCTTCGCCCCAATAAGGTTGGAGTTGCGCAGTAGCCCAAGTTCCGGTAATCGTGGAAAATATCACGAGGAAGAAGGTGACGCTCTGCAAGTCGGTGCCACAAAGCGTTCCGCTGATGCCGCCCCAGTAAGCCATTGCCGTCCAAATCAATGTGGCGAGCACGGAGCCTGCCGTTCCCGGTCCCCAAGGCCAGAAACCGCTGCCCAGGCCAGTGCCAACGATCACGGGCAGTAGAGGCGGACGCTCATCGGTCAGATTTCCTTTATTGTTCATTTCTTCTATATATAATGTATTGTGGAAATGAAGTCCGAGGGGTATCAAGAGACCTAGACATGGTTTGCCTGATTTCCAAGTCTTCTTCATTTCAGCCTGCAAAATTACGCTAAAAAAACAAATAAACCAAATAGTTTTGCCTCAAATGTACGAATAGACCCTAAAATTCAATGAAAAAACTAAATATTTATAATAGTTTTCGTCTCTTTTCGGATAAAAAGATGTATCTTTGCACCCGAATTTGAAAGAAGGGGGTGCGACGGCATCCTTACACATTATATATAATAAGGTATTATTTTTAAAAAGATTATAATGAAGGATTGTAAACAGAAGATATTCATGTTCCTTACACTCTTGGTGTTCTCTCTCTGCTCTATGCAGATGATGGCGCAAGAGAAAATCACGGGTCGTGTCATCGACGAGGACGGATTCGCCGTATCGTATGCCAGCGTGCAATACCGTGGGCATAAGATAGCTGTGTCGAGTGATGGAGAGGGAAAGTTTACCATCGACAAGCATCCGGGATGGGTGCTCACCGTGAGTGCATTGAGCTACAAGTCGCAAACCGTACAGGTGACCGACAAGACCCATTTTATCGAGGTGAAGCTCAAGGACGACAGCCATAAGCTTACCGAGGTGGTGGTGAAGACCAAGCGTGGCAAGTACTCCCGCAAGGAAAATCCTGCTGTGGAGCTGATGCGCCGTGTCATCGCTGCCAAGAAGAAGACCGACCTCACCAATCATGATTATTATCAGTACGATAAGTACCAGAAGATAACGTTGGCACTCAACGACTTGAAAAAGGAACAGCTCGAAAACAAGTTCTTCAGCAAGCGTCAGTACCTCCTCGACCAGGTGGAGACCTCTCCTTATAATGGCAAGCTTACCCTGCCTGTCAGCATCGACGAGACCGTATCGCAGCATGTGTATCGCAAGGACCCTAAGACCGAGAAGGACATCATCAAGGGTCAGCAGAGCAATGGTATCGGACAGGTGATTCAGACAGGTGAGATTCTCAATACCGCCCTGAAGGAAGTTTTCACCGATGTCGATATCTATGACGACTATGTGCGCTTGCTCCAATATCCGTTCCCTTCGCCTATCGGCAGAACGGCTATCTCCTTCTACCACTTCTATTTGGAGGACACCGTCTATGTGGAGCGTGACCTCTGCTATCACCTCCAATTCATCCCTGCCAACTCGCAGGACTTCGGTTTCCGAGGCGAACTGTATGTGCTGGCAGACAGTACCTTGCATGTGAAGAAGTGTAACCTCACCATCCCTCACAAGTCGGACGTAAACTGGGTGAAGGACATGAAGATAGAGCAGGAATATACCAAGCTCGACAATGGCGAGTGGGTACTCTCCAAGGACGATATGGTGGCTGAGTTGCATGCCAACAGTGTGCTGCAAGACCTCCTGGTGGTCAGGAACACCCGACTTACCGACTATGCCTTCGACGCACTGCCGAAGGTACTCTTCAAGGGTAAGGCGAAGGTGCGGCACGACATAGATGCCATGAACCGTGATGAGGCTTATTGGAACAAATATCGTCAAGTGGATTTGACCAAGAGCGAGTCTTCGATGGATAGTTTCATCCATCGCATGGAGAACTCCAAGGGCTTCAAGTGGATCATCCTCGGCGTCAAGGCTTTGATGGAGAACTATGTAGAGGTGGGCAGTGGCACCGATGGCAAGAAGAGCAAGTTTGACCTCGGACCTATCAACACCTACATCTCCAAGAACTATGTGGACGGCATCCGTCTGCGTCTCGCAGGACGTACGATGGCGGCACTCAACCCTCACTTCTTCTGGAGCGGTTATGCTGCATATGGTACGAAGAGCAATGACTGGTACACCGGACATGAGTTCACCTATTCTCTGAACAAGAAAAAGAACAGTCCGTTTGAGTTCCCAATGCGCAACCTCACCTTCGAGGTGGCACGTGACATCATGTCGCCTTCCGATGACAACCTGTTGCACAACAAGGACAACATCTTCATGACCTTCCGTGCTGCCACGCAAGACGAGATGTTCCTCTACCATCGCCAGAGGTTGAGTTTCGTCTATGAGACCGATTGGGGTTTCCGCTTCAACACGAGTCTTCGCTTGCAGAGCAACCGTACTGTGGGCAACCTCCATTATTATAAGATGGATTCCACCGAGGTGAAGAAGATTCGCATGGCGGACCTCACCGTGGGCATCAATTACAACCCAGGTGTCACCTATGTCAACACCAAGCAGCAGCGCTTGCCTATCAACCTCGATAGTCCTGAGATTGGTATCACGCATACCATGGGCTTCAGTGGTTTCTTGGGTGGACAATATAAGAGCAACATCACCAAGGTGAGCATTTACAAGCGCCAGTGGCTCGGCAGTTGGGGTTATCTCGACTTCCACGCCAACGCACAGGCACAGTGGAACAAGGTTCCATTCCAGATGCTCATCATGCCACCTATCAACCTCTCTTACTTCGAGCAGGAGGAGACCGTGAGCATGATGAAAGACTGGGAGTTCTTGAACGACCGTCAGGTGTTCTGGGCTTTGTCTTGGGATATGAACGGAAAGCTCCTGAACCGCATCCCGCTCATCAAGAAACTGAAGTGGCGTGAGTGGCTTGCCATCAAGGGAGTGTATGGTCACTTGACCGACAAGAACAACCCGTTCTTGGAGAAAAACAAGAATGACGACACCATCTTCCTGTTCCCTAAGGGTTCAGATGTTATGGGCAATACCCCATACTGGGAGTGCGTGGTCGGAGTGCACAACATCTTCAAGTTCTTCGCCGTCGAGTACGTGCGCCGTCTCACATACATCAACCGCCCTGGCATTCACAAGGGAGGTGTGAGATTCAACTTCATGATGTCATTCTAAGAGAAAATATATACCCATGTGCAGCGTTCCGGCAGCACATGGGTATCATCATATATGAGCGATACATATCAACAATGTAGAAAATCATAAAACGATACATATCAACATAGTAGGACTTAATAATCAGAGAGACAATGAGAATATTACTAGCAGACAGACAGGATATTACCCGTGCCGGCATGATTTACATCTTGCAAGGCATTGAGGGAATGGAATGGAAATATACCGAGGACAAGGCTGAACTGATGCTTGCCTTGAAGGATAATGACGATACCGTGGTGGTACTCGACTACACTTCCTTCGACATCAATGATGCCGATGAACTCCTCATTCTCCAGCAACGATTCACGCATACCAGATGGTTGCTCTTCAGTGAGGACTTGAGTGCCGACTTCGTGAGAGTGCTCATCGCCAGCAGTATGCAGTTTAGCATTCTGCTCAAGGAGAGCCCGATGTCGGAGATCAAGGAAGCGATGAAGTTCTGCATCCATGGCAATCGTTACATCTGTCAGCGTATGACCGAGGTGCTTCTGGCTCCATCTCAGGATGTGGAGGAGAAAATCAACTTGACCAAGACGGAAACGGAGATATTGAAGGACATCGCCCTGGGTATGACAACCAAGGAAATCGCCGAGAAACGATTCTCCAGTTACCATACGGTCAATACGCATAGAAAGAATATCTTTAGAAAGTTGAACGTCAACAACGTTCATGAGGCTACGAAATACGCTCTTCGAGCAGGTCTCGTCGATACTGCCGAATATTATATCTAATGCGACTAGGAGTATAAGCTGATGGGACTAGGAGTGTAAGGCGATGGGGCTAGGAGTGTAAGGCGATGGGACTAGGAGTGTAAGGTGATGGGACTAGGAGTGTAATTCCATGTGTGTTTTTAGCTAAAAATATGCAGTTCAGAGGAAAACGTTACGCTCTGCACGGCATCATGGAATGCTCTGCACGACATTCGCTCTTGCTTAGCAAGGTGCAAAAAAATAGGCTTAAGTTTGTCTCCCGACAGACCTAAGCCATTCTTGTTTCTAACTAACTTATTATCAACTATTCATTACTTTCGACTGCAAAATTAGTGCTTTTTTAGGAATATTATTTCTAAATTACCTAAAAAACACACGTAAACGTTTGCGAATTCGGGAAAAAAATGTATCTTTGCAGAAGATAAGCTGCATTCGGCAATTTGAAAGCAAGCTTTCATTGCGCTCATTTGCATTATCTTTGCAAAAGATAAGCTGTACCATAGCGCTCGCTAGCTGTCAGCTGATAGAAATAAATCCAACATAAAATAAAACTTAGGAGATTGCTCTTGGTAGCAAGACTGTAATTTATGAAGCAAAGAAGAACATCTTTGAAAGACTTGGCAGATCGCCTGGGAGTCAGTATCGCCACCGTGTCGCGCGCCTTGCGCAACAGTCACGAGGTGGGCGAGGAGATGACCCAAAAAGTGAAACAGCTAGCCAAGGAACTCAATTATAGACCTAACCCCTTTGCACAGAGCCTTCGCAAGGAGGCACCTCGTGTTATCGGTGTCATCGTGCCTAACCTAGTGACACATTATTATGCAGCCGTGCTGGATGGTATAGAAGACTATGCCTCTAAGTGTGGATATTCTGTCATCAGCGCCAATAGTCACGAAGACCACGTGAGAGAGGAGAAAGCACTTGATAACTTTCTCGATATGCACGTGGAGGGTATCATCGCCTGCCTGGCGCAAGATACCGTCGATTATTCCCATTTCGAACAGTTGCATAAGATGGGTGTGCCACTCGTCTTTTTCGCCCGTTGCTGCTTGGAGGACAAGTTCTCACAGGTGGTAGGCAATGGTGATGTCGCAGCCCAAGAGGCTACCCAGCACTTGATAGAGACAGGAAGCAAGCGCATCGCCTTCATCGGCGGTCCTAACCACCTCGACATGGTGCGCCGACGCAAGCATGGCTACCTGGAGGCACTTCGTGACAACCATATTCCTATCGACCGCAACCTCGTGGTATGCGACAAGATAGACTTTGACGTGGCACGCAACGCCACCCTCAAACTCTTGGAGAGCGAGCATTGCCCTGATGCCATCCTCGCCTTCAATGACATCATCACCTACGCTGCCTTCGACGCCATCAAGGCCAAGGGCTTGCGCATCCCACAGGATGTCGCCATCATCGGATTCACTGATGGAGACACCGCCGCTTTCGTTACCCCACGACTGAGTGCCATCATGGACAAGGCACACGAGCAGGGTACCAAGGCTTGCGAACTCCTCATGAAAAACATCAATGGTGACGAAAAGGTACACAAGGTGGTAGTGCCTATGATTTTGAAGATACGAGAAAGCTCCGAGAAGGACGCTGCATCGTGAGACTCCTTTCATAAAAAAACAAACTACAGAAAGCTACAGGACTCTCTGGAGCGATGATAAAAATACATAAACCTAAAGATATAAACTAAAACCAAGATAAGATGATGAACTATTTGCGACTATTATATGCCAATCTGGTTTTGCTGCTGCTGGCGGTGCCTGCCTATGGTAACCTCTCGCAGCAGTTGAACTTGGAGTTCAATACCCTCACCAATCGTGACGGACTCAGCAATGGGCAGGTCAACTGCATCCTCCAAGACAATAGGGGATATATGTGGTTTGCCACCCAGTCGGGTCTCAACCGCTTTGACGGTTTTCGCTTCAGGAACTTCTTTAATAAGAACTTGGATGAGAAGACCATTCCCAACAACTCCGTGGATGACATCCAGCAAGACTGGAAGGGAAACCTCTGGATTCATACCGGTGTAGGCTATTGTATCTACCAGTATGACAAGGAGACTTTCGACCGCCATCCTGAGAAGTGGCTCAGCTCCGTCGGCGTGAATGGTACTATATATAAGGTGTTCATCGACTCCAACAAGAACTTCTGGTTTATGCTCTACGACCAAGGTTGTTGCTTCGTAGAAGGACAGACCTTGAAGAGCCACCTTTTCTCTTATAAGGATATGGGTATCAAGAAGGGAGAACTCGTATCTTCCATTACCGAACAGCATGGCACAGCCGTGCTCTCCTTCAACAATGGAACGCTCTGCCGCATCGATGGTATCCACAAGAAGGTGCTCTGGACCAACCCTTACCTCACCCAAAACCATCCCAACAAGGATGATGGTACTTTCAGCTTTATCGACAGTCGCAACAACTATTGGGTGCTCACCAATGGCGAAGCCTATATCTATTGCTCTGCCCAGAAAAAGTGGTACGTAGGTATGCATGCCTTTATGGATAACCAAAAAGTGGCTATGCCTACCCGCGAGAGAGTGCTCATCAGAGACATCGCCACCTCGAAGGATGGAAAAACCTGGATTGCCACCGACCACTTGGGACTCTTGGTGGTAGATTATGCCCATAAGATATGTCACCAATTCATCAAGCATGACAACATACCGGGTTCTATGCCCGACAACTCCCTCCAGAAAGTATATATCGACCGAAACCAAGCTGTATGGATAGGTACCTATAAGAATGGTGTGGCATACAACTCGCCATCCTTCACCAAGTTTAATACCATCGACTTAGGTGATGTTTGCACCATCACGCAAGATAAGTTGGGCAACTACTGGTGTGGTACCAATGATGCCGGTATTGTATGCTATAATCCGAAGACCGGACTCCGCATCAACTATGGCATGGCACAGACTGGCTTGAGTTCCAATATCGTGGTGAGCAGCATCACGATGAGCGATGGCACGATGTACTTTGGTACCTTCAATGGAGGTATGGCACGCTATCGCAATGGTGAATGGAAGAGCTTCCAGGCTTCGCCGAATGGTCTGGCTCACCAGAGTGTGTGGGCTTTTGGCGAGGATAAGTACCATCGACTCCTCATCGGAACCTTGGGAGGCGGTGTGCAGATTTTCGACCCGAAGACCGAACGATTTATCAAGACCCTCAACCTCGACAACTCGAAGATTTCATCCAACTATATCAGTTCGTTCTGCAATCTCCCTAGTGGCAATGTGCTCATCGGACACTCGCAAAACGTGAGCATCTTGGATGTCAACAACTTCTCGTTGACCAACCAAAACACGACCAAGGGCGGTATGACCTTCCCAAGTCCTTCCATCAACGATGTAATCGTGGATAGCCGTGGCATCTGTTGGATGGCAACCCCTGCCGGCATGACGATGTACGACCCTGACAATGGACAACTGGAGATCATCAACGAACTGAATGGTACGCAAGGAGCCGTGGGATGTGCAGTCGTGGAAGACCAGCAGAAGACCGTATGGCTCATCTCTGAGTTTATCGTCACCCACGTGCAACTCACCAAGAACAATAAGAACAAGTGGGAGTTGAACATGACCAGTTATAACTCGATGGATGGCTTGCAGGAACATCAGTTCAACTATCGTTCGGCTTATCTCTCCCCAAATGGCGACCTTGCCATCGGCGGTCAGGATGGTATCAATATCATTCATACCAAGATGGAGCGCAATGCCAATCGCCACGTGAAGGCACTCTTCAGTGGGCTCGTGCTCTTCGACCATCCTCTGATGGCAGGCGAGGAGTATGAAGGTAGGGTCGTATTGGAGAGTTCCTTGGAGTCTAGCCGAAAGCTCGACCTGAACTATAAGGACAATGCCTTCACCATCCAGTTGTCTTCGAGCGATGTCACCGTGCCTTCTCGCAACCGCTTCCTCTATCGTATGGAGGGAGTCACCGACAAGTGGATGATGACAGCCTCTGGTCGTCCGGAGGTAACGTTTACCAATCTCTCGCCGGGTTCTTACACCTTGCAGGTGAAGGTGGTGAATGGCGATGGTACGGTGTGTGACGACATCAGTGAGTTGAAAATCAATGTCAATCCTCCTTTCTATCTCTCCATCTGGGCATTGATGGTGTATATCCTCTTGGCTTGTGGGGCAGTCTATCTCTATCGCAAGCGTGCGCTCGACCGACAGAAGATGCTGTTCGAACGTGAGAGAATGGAGGCTAACATCAAGAAAGATAGGGAGTTGAACGAACTGAAGCTCAACTTCTTTACCAATGTGAGCCATGAGCTTCGTACACCATTGACCCTGATTATCTCTCCTCTGGTCAGCATGATCAAGAGGGAAGACGATGAGGACAAGAAGCGCAAGTTGACGCTCATCCATCGTAACGCCGAACGCCTTCTCAATCTCGTCAACCAGATACTCGACTTCAGAAAGATAGAGCAGAACAGTGGTAAGTTGACCTTGACCCAGGTGGAGGTGGTATCCTTTATGGAGAACATCTGCCGCTCCTTCCAGGTGTTGGGCAACAACAAGATACAGTTGGTGTTCACTTCCACCTTCAAGAAGCTTGTCATGTCTTTCGATGTTGATAAGGTGGGCAAGATTATCAACAATCTGTTGAGCAATTCCTACAAGTTTACCCCAGATGGCGGTAGTGTGTCGGTGAGTCTCGACATAGTGAAGGAAGTGAAGATCAAGGGCATTGCCAAGGATGTGCTTCGCATCAAGGTGGCTGATACCGGCAAGGGAATCAGCGATGAGGACAAGGTGCATATCTTCGACCGCTTCTTCCAGGTGAATGGTACCGAGATGCAACCATTTGGTGGTAGTGGCATCGGACTCAACCTCGTGAAGTCGTTTGCCGACTTGCATGGAGGTACGGCATCCGTGGAAGACAACCCAGGCGGTGGCACTGTCTTTACGATAGATATTCCGTTGAAGCAAGGAGATACCGATGCAGAACCAGCCTTCGAGCAGACGAAAGTGGACGAGGGAGGTAATGCAACCGTGATTAGCACATCTCCCGCTACTCAAGGCGACCTTACCCAGCAGAGTGTGGCTCCTACGGGGCGACTCCGTGTCTTGCTGGTAGATGATAGCGATGACTTCCGAGAGTTCATGACCGAAATCTTGTCGGAGACCTACATCGTGGAGCAAGCCGTGAATGGTAAGGAAGGATGGGATAAGTTGCAGGAGGGCGACCTGCCAGACATCATTCTCAGTGACGTGATGATGCCTGTGATGGATGGCAATGACTTCTGCCGACTGGTGAAGGAGACACCTCGCACCGCTAACATCCCATTTGTGATGCTTACGGCACGTCTCGCCACCGAGCACAAGAAGGAAGGTTTCGAGAATGGTGCGGATGAGTATATCACCAAGCCATTCGACATCGACTTGCTCAACCTTCGCATCCGCAACCTCGTGAAGTGGGCGAGAAAGGGTGCTGGCAAGGAGGAGGAAACTCACCCAACAAATCATTTCTCTCATCCTGATGTCATCCCGGATGATGCGAACTCACAGGGCACATCGGGACAAGAAGGCGATGGAACTGGCGAGCAAGCTGGAGTGCCTGAGTATGTGATGACCGAGAATGACAAGCGATTCATCAATGACATCGACATCTATATCCGTGACAACATGGGTGACCCAGAGACCACCGTCGAGTCGATGAGCTCTCACCTCTGCATCTCGCGCGTACAATTATATAAGCGTATGGTGTCGCTCACGGGTACCACTCCTTCCGAGTATCTGAGGGCGAAGAGAATCCATCGTGCCGAGGAACTCTTGTGTACCGGTGAATTTACGGTGAGCGAGATCGCCTACAAGGTGGGATTCAACAATCCACGCTACTTCTCCAAGTACTTCCAGGATGAGTATGGCGTGACGCCATCACAGTATAAGAAAGACCATCAACGATAGATTTCTCATCTATCAATGGCAGACCTATATACGATGAATATCGCATGGGCGATATGTCGAAAAACTGTTCAAAAGAGAATGTTTCCCCCCAGAAAGGGGAGACATTCTCTTTTTTGTAACATTTCATACATGCTTTAGAAACAAAAAGACACTTATGCTTTGGGGATTTTTTCCTAATTTTGCAGCAACAATATTGAGTGCAAACTAATAATTGACAACAAAACAATAAAAATACTAACCCATAAAAGCATGAGAATATCTAAAACACTTATGATTTCAGCAGTTCTGTTCTTGAGTGCTACAGGCGCACAAGCAGCAGGATTCTCTCAGCAAGGCAATAGTCTTACTGTGCAGTTGAAACAGCATCAGAACCAAGGACCTAGTCAGATTCGTCTTCAGGTAGTCAGCGACAAGATTATCCGTGTCCAGGCTACCGCAGAGCAAAGTTTCCGCAACAAGCAGAGTCTTATCATCGTTCCTCAGGAGAGTAAGGCTAAGTATCAGGTGGAAGAGCAGGGCGACAACCTCGTCATCACAACCTCTGCCATGCGTGCCGTGCTCAACGAGGCTACTGGTCATATCGCCTTCTACGACCTCAAAGGCAATGTGCTCTTGAATGAGGTGGCACAGGGCGGTAAGACTTTCAAGCCATTCACTGTGCCAGACCGTGAGATGGGTGTTGACATCGCCAAGGTGCCAGAGGCTCAGAAGCACGGATGGTCTTGGCATGCCCTCTTCGACAGTCCTGACAACGAGGCTTTCTATGGCTTGGGTCAGCACCAGAGCGAGGAGCTCAACATGAAGGGCAAGAACGAGGATCTCTTCCAATATAATACGAAGGTGAGCGTGCCTTTCGTGGTTTCCAATAAGAATTATGGTATCCTTTGGGATTCTTATTCATACTGCCGTTGGGGTAATCCAGAGGATTATCTCCAGTTGAACCATGCGTTCAAACTCTATGACAAGGATGGCAAGGAAGGTCAGTTGACCGGTACTTACACCGACAAGAATGGACAGAAGATTGTACGTGGCGAGGATAGTATCTACTTCGAGTATGCCATGCCAGAGGCTTCTGAAATCTGCAAGCAGACCGACAAGGGTGGTATCCAAAACTTGCCTCAGGGCTTCGCCTTGAATGGTTCGAAGGTGGTATATGAGGGATATGTAGAGGCTCCTGCCAATAGTTTCTACCAGTTCATCCTCTACTATGCCGGCTACATGAAGATTTATATCGACGGCAAGTTGGTAGTGCCTGAGCGTTGGCGTACTGCTTGGAATCCTAATTCTTATAAGTTTGAGACTCCTATCCAGAAGGGCGTGAAGACTCCTATCCGCATCGAGTGGCAACCTGATGGTGATGTGTCTTACTGCGGTCTTCGTGTGGCTGCTCCTCGTTCTGAGGCAGCGAAGAACCAACTCAGCATCTGGAGTGAGATGTCACCTGATATGGACTACTACTTCATCGCTGGTCAGAACATGGACGAGGTCATCAGTGGCTATCGTACCTTGACGGGGAAGGCTCCGGTCTATCCTAAGTGGGTGCTCGGTTTCTGGCAGAGTCGTGAGCGTTATCAGAGCAGCCGGGACATCGAGGAGAACTTGAAGAAGTTCCGTGACCTCCATATCCCTGTGGATAACATCGTACAGGACTGGAACTACTGGAAACTAGACTCTTGGGGAAGCCATGAGTTTGAGGCTTCTCGCTATCCAAACCCTCAGGCTATGCTCGACAGCGTACACGCCATGAATGGTCGTTTCATGATTTCAGTATGGCCTAAGTTCTACGATACAGTGAAGAACTACAAGGAGATAGATGCCAAGGGATGGATGTACCATCAGGCTATCAAGGATGACATCCACGACTGGCTCGGCTTCCGTGGTTCCTTCTATGATGCGTATGATGCCGGTGCTCGCAAGATGTTCTGGCGTCAGATGGATGAGAATCTCTATTCTAAGTATAAGTTTGGTGTCGATGCTTGGTGGATGGATGCTTCTGAGCCTAATGTGCGCGACTGTACCCCTATGTGGTATCGCAAGGCACTCTGTGGTCCTACCGCTCTCGGTACTTCTACCGAATACTTCAATGCTTACAGCATCGTCAATGCCGACGCTATCTACAATGGTCAGCGTAGCGTGAACCCTAACCAGCGTGTCTTCCTCTTGACTCGTTCAGGTTTCGCAGGCGAACAGAGATATAGCACCGCTACTTGGTCAGGCGACATCGCAACTCGTTGGGAGGATATGCGTGCGCAGATGACTGCTGGTTTGAACTACTCCCTAGCTGGTCTTCCTTTCTGGGGTATGGACCAGGGTGGTTTCTGTGTGGAGAACCGCTATGTGGCTGCTCAACAGGAGTTTGACAAGACAGGCAAGGAGAATGCCGACTTGAAGGAGTGGCGTGAGTTGCAGGCTCGTTGGAACCAGTTCGGTTGCTTCGTTCCTCTCTATCGCACCCATGGTCAGTGGCCTACTCGTGAGGTTTGGAACATCGCTCCTTCCGATCATCCTGCTTACAAGACCATCGTGGCTTACGATAAGCTTCGCTATCGCTTGATGCCTTACCTCTATAGTATGGCTGGTATGGTTCACTTGAAGGATTACACCATGATGCGTGCGCTCGTGATGGACTTCAATGGCGATGACAAGGTGCTCGACATCAAGGACCAGTGGATGTTTGGTTCTGCTTTGATGGCTTGTCCTGTGGGCAAGTACGAGCAGTATGGCCGCAATGTCTATCTGCCTAAGCAGAAGGGTTGGTACGACTTCTATACCGGCAAGTACTATGCAGGTGGTCAGACCATCTTGGCAGATGCTCCATATGATAAGATTCCTGTCTATGTACCAGAGGGAGCTATCCTTCCTGTAGGTCCTGAGATGGAGTGGAGCGACCAGAAGAAGGCTGAGCTCATTGACCTCTATGTATATGCTGGCAAGGATGGTTCTTATACCTTGTATGAGGATGAGGGTACCAACTACAACTACGAGAAAGGCAAGTATGCTACTATCGACTTCCAGTACAATGACGTACAGAAGACCGTTACCATCGGTGCTCGCAAGGGTAGCTTTGATGGAATGCTTCAGAAGCGTCGCTTCAATGTCGTGCTTGTCAATGCAGCCAAGGGGCAGGGCGTAAGTCTTGACAAGGCTCCTAAGGGTAAGATGGTATCTTACAGCGGTAAGCAGGTAGTAGTGAAGTTGAAGTAATACCTTGGGAAAATAGTCCCGATGTTTTTATAAAATAGTCCCGATGTTTTTGGAAAAAAGTCGGGACTTTTTTGTGAAAGTGCCTCTATGTATTAATTAATCATACGTTATGAAATTGAATCAATCTCTGGTATCTTTTAGTTTGCTCGCCCTTGCAGCTTTGCCAATGCAGGCTCGAGAGCGACTGAATTTCGATGAGGGGTGGCTCTTTACCCTCGCTGATAGTGCTGGAATGGAGAAGAACGACTATGCCGACTTGACATGGCGACATCTCGATTTGCCGCACGATTGGGCGATAGAGGGCGACTTCTCGCCTACGAATCCGTCGGGGGCGAGTGGGGGAGCCTTGCCGGGGGGCATCGGTTGGTATCGCAAGCACTTCACCGTCAGTCCGAAGGATAAATATGACAAGTATGCCATCGCCTTTGATGGTGTGTATATGAATGCCACGGTGTATGTCAATGGGCATAACCTCGGCTCTCGTCCCTATGGTTATAGTTCTTTCGAGTACGACCTCACACCTTACCTCAACAAGAAGGGCGACAACGTAGTTGCCGTGCGAGTGAATAATGGAGACCAACCCAACAGCCGTTGGTATTCGGGTTGTGGTATTTATCGCCACGTGTGGCTGGTTATGTCAAAGGCTGCCCATATCTCCCAGTGGGGACAGTATGTATCGACCACTCCCGATGGAATGGTGAGAATCCGCATCGACTGGACGGATGCTGCTGGCATCAATACGGCAGGTGCTCCTGCCAATGCAGCAGATGGCAAGGCGGTGAAATCTTCCTTGAAGCCTACCTTCCGCAATACTATCTATGATGCAGCGGGAAAGGTGGTGGCTACCCAGACCAGTGCTTCTAATGAGCAGACCCTGCAAGTGAAGAATCCGAAACTTTGGGATGTGATTTCTCCATATATATATAAGGTGAAGAGCGAACTCTTGGTGAAGGGCAAGGTGGTGGATACCGAGGTGACGACCACTGGATTCCGTGATGTGAAGTTTGATGCCCAGAAGGGATTCTTCCTCAATGGCAAGAATATGAAGTTCAATGGTGTGTGCGAGCATCACGACTTCGGATGTTTGGGTGCTGCCCTCAATGAGGATGCGCTCCGCCGCAAACTTCTCATACTGAGAGATATGGGTGTCAATGCCATCCGTTGCAGTCATAACCCTCCAGCACCAGAACTCTTGAAGATGTGTGATACGATGGGTTTCCTTGTGATGGACGAGAGCTTCGATATGTGGCGACGCAAGAAGTCGCAGAACGACTATGCTCGATTCTTCGATGAATGGCATCAGCGTGACCTCTCCGACTTGGTGAAGCGTGACCGCAACCATCCGAGCGTCATCATGTGGAGCATCGGCAACGAGGTGCTCGAACAGTGGTCGGATGCCGCTGCCGATACCTTGTCGTTGGAGCAAGCCAACTTGATATTGAATGCAGGTCATGATGCCTCAACCTTGGCAAAGGATGGTGAACTCAGTGTCAACTCACTCTTGACCCAGCATCTCGCCGAAATCGTGAAGGAGTATGACCCTTGGGGCACTCGTCCTATCACCGCAGGATGCAATGAGCCTGATCCGAATAACCATCTCTTCAAGAGTGGTGCGCTCGATGTCATCGGCTTCAACTATCATCATCAGTGGGTGAAGGATGTGCAGAAGAACTTCCCCGGCAAGCCATTCATCTTCTCGGAGAGTGTGTCGGCATTGCAGACCCGTGGCTTCTATATGATGCCAAGTGACAGCATCTATACGGCACCGGTGGCATGGTGGTTGCCATACTCAGACCCTTCGTTCAAGTGCTCGGCATACGACAACTTCCATGCTTCTTGGAGTAGTACGCACGAGGAGACTTGGGATGTGGTGAAGCATAATGACTTCGTGGGCGGTCAGTTCATCTGGACTGGCTTCGACTATATCGGTGAGCCTACTCCTTATTCATATCCAGCCCGCAGCAGTTATTTCGGCATCATCGACCTCGCTGGTTTCCCTAAGGACAGCTACTATATGTATCAGAGTGAGTGGACGCAGAAGAAGGTGCTCCATCTCTTCCCTCACTGGAACTGGATTCCGGGGCAAACGATAGATATGTGGTGCTATTTCAATCATGCTGATGAGGTCGAACTCTTCGTCAATGGCAAGAGCCAGGGCGTTCGCAAGAAGAAGGAATATGTTCCAGCTTCGCAAGAGGCAGTGAATGTCGGTGAGGCCTACGATATGTCAACCGAGTATCACGTTTGTTGGCGTGTGACATTCGAGCCGGGGGAGGTGAAGGTCATCGCTCGCAAGGATGGCAAGCAGGTGGGTGAGCAGACCATCAAGACCGCTGGTGCTCCCGACCATATCGTTTTGAAGAAAACCTATCAAGGCAATCTTGCTTACGGCGTTGGAACTCCTACTACCTTTGTCGAGGTGGATGTAGTGGATAAGGATGGCAATCTCTGTCCGAATGCCGAGAACCAAGTCTTCTTCTCCTTGCAGAAAGCATTGAAGTGCAAGGTAGGAGAGCAGATGCCTGAAATTCTCGGTGTCGATAATGGCTGCCAAACTTCCCTGGAGCGTTTCAAGGCTGACAACCGCAAGGCTTTCTTCGGCAAATGCCTCGTGGTCTTGAAAGGCAAGGGCACCTTGACCGCCAAGGCTGTCGATTTGAAAGAGGCGAAGCTGGAGTTCTAAAGAGAAATCATATAAGGCTAATGTCTTGCAAGATATGGCTAACAGATGTAATTAATATGGGGATGCAACTCGTTTGCGGAACCTTATTATAAAAGAAACGGACGCTAGTGAGTAATGATCTCATCAGCGTCCGTTTCTTTTATCTTTTGATGTGTCAATTGTTTCTTGTCATTGGTAATAAAAATATCTTGATTTCCTTTAAATATTACCAGTTGTCTGTGTCCCATGGGTCGTAGCTGCCCATGTTGCCCTCACCCTTGTCGGGTTTGATAGGTCCCCAGTGTGGATTTTCAGGGTCGTCCACATCCGCCTTATCTACTTTCCATTTGAGCGTTGGTGAGCCAGCGCAGATATGGCATGTATCTAGTATCACCATAGCGGTTTCAGGCTTCATATATATATCTTTCATCTTTTACACGTTTTATTGAGTATTATAGTTTTCTGTTGTCTTGCGATGGTTTTACTTCACAGCGACCTTCTTGCCATTGACCAAATAGATGCCGCTCGGCAATCCGGCTAACTTACTGCAGTCGCTTCCGATGAACTGACCTTGCAGCGTGTAGATGCCGTGGGCGAATCGACCGCTTCCGCTAGCATCGCCTCCGAAGCCGTCATCACCATAGATGATGGAGTTGATGTCTGTGGTCTCGCCCCATGATACGCATACACCATCGATGAATGTCTTGGCAGCTGCGGTGTTACTGTTACCGGTGGTAGGGCGGAACCAAATGCTGAAGCCTCTCAGACCACGAGGACGAGTTGCAGAATAGTACATGTTGCCTTGGTCAAAGAAGTAGCATCCCTTCAAGTCGTCACGACCATCGATGAAGGTGGATTTGTAGTTGAGCACCCATTTGCCAAAATCCTCGTTCGTCTCTTCTGTTATTTGGTAGCTACCGGAAGTACCCTCTGCAGTAGGGGCGAAGGTTCTGGCAAACGTGCCGTAGGCTGTCATCTTGTTGTTGCTGCTGACGATAGGACTGCCTGTTGCTGCATCCACCACAGTGTTACTATTCGTTGTCCAAGCAGTCGTGTTCATGTTCGTGAGGTCGTTTATGTTGACAGTACTACCAGTCGAACTCTTGATGGCGAGCGATACGTTCGGGATGTCGATGTGATTCTTCTTGACCGTAATGTGAACATCCTTGGCATTCATATTGCTTCCCGTCTTTGTCAGCAGTGCTGTGTAGGCAGGGGTTTGCTCCAACTCCAGGTGCTTGGTAGGGAAGATGATGTATGGGATGAAAGCGTGCATCACCACAGCATCGTTGTCTTGGTCTGTCACGTTGATGCTCTTGAATTGTATCTCGGCGTCTGTCACCTGATGCAACTCTGCCAAGCGTACGTTAGGACCGAAAGCCTGGGTGAGTTGGTCGCGAGTCAAATCGACTGGCAGAATGAAACCATTCCACTTATCCTTTTTGAATGTCTTGTTGAGATGGAGAGTCACGTGCTGGTAGGTGTTGGAACAACCATTCTCAGCCTCATTGTTCAGGTAGGTGAGCTCGTCTCTGTCTTCGTCCAGTATCAAGTCGCCATCCGTGGTCTTGCTAGCATATAGCAATCGGAAGTCATCGAATACCGTCCATTCATTGTCTTCATATTCTCCTTTGCCAGTTTTCTTCTCACTATGGTCTCCCACCTCGATACCGAAGCGGATGGTGCCGCCTTCTTCTGGTACTTGCACCAGAACACTGCTGATATACTTGTGGTTGCCATAGAATTCCTTGGCGGCATAGTCCATGTTCTGTTTGCTGATGTGGAGAGCAGTCTTCTCATCGTTCGACATATAGTTGGTCTGTCCGAGTATGGTCATGTGGAGGGAGTTCGGTAAGTTCACGACCGTCTCCTTGCCATCAGTCCCCGTTTCCTTCTTTACCACGACGGCGAAGAGCTTCGCCTTGGTCGTGGTGGAGAACCCCTTGCATTCGATGACGTATGCACCACCATGGGTTACGGTGATGTCTTGGTAGATGGCACCATGGGCTTTCTTGATGTCGGCGGCAAAGTACTTGCCGCAATGGCGCTCGTAGTCTTGGCAATCTTTGAAGGTTCTTGCATCCTTGCCATCAGGGAATGTATAGCTGGAGATATAGTTCTTGGACGTGGTACTGAAGTCATCTTCGTAGCTACTCTTGATATTGCCATTGCCATCGGGCGTCTTGTAATAATGCTCCAAACCGAAGCGGAGATTACCTTCGCCACCGTATTTGATCGTCTTCCAATTGCTCAAGGCACCATTCTCACGTGAGAAGCCAGGGCATTGCAAGCGGAAGGTCAGGTCGAGCGACTTGGTCAATGTCTGAGACTGATTTTCTTGCAGTTCAAATATCTGTTTGTAGGTGATAATCTTCCACTCATCGCTGCCGTCCGACTTGGCAGTTTTGTAGTCGTCACTCGTTTCTGCTGCGGCACCGCAGTTCTTATCTACGTCACCTTGTGCGGCGTAGGCAATGAGATAGTATTTGGTTTGGGTATTGAATGAAGAACCACTATATAAATAGGTGTAGAGCTTGTAGATATTGAACTTGCCAGATACTTCTTCCAAACCCCAACCTCTCTTCACAATCGTGCTGCCTGATAGATAGCTTCTATCTACATACACACCTTGGTCAGGGTTTGATTCATCGCTTTTGTTCTCGTATTCCAGGTAGTTGCCTTCTTCAGAGGTTGCTCCTGACTTGTCAAACTTCTGGGCGAAGTGAATGTACTCATCCTTATCCTTATCCTTATGAATCCACAGAGGCATACCGAATTCCTTCAGCGACACATGGGTACCCCAATATCCTCCGGCATTGAGTAACAATCCGGTCTTGACATTGTAAAGAAAGAAGATGGCACTTTTGTCGTCGGTAGGGAAAGTGTTGTCGCTGATAGCTTTGCTTTTCACTTCAGCTTTACTGCAACCTATCAGTTTGTCAAGGTTGTCGATGGATGCTGCAAGGTTATCATTTTGAACTTGCGCATGTAGGCTGCCTGCTATCATGAAAGTAATGATGGCAAGTGCAGCAAACAACTTCGTCTGTGAAGAGACGAATATGTGCTTGAGTTCCGTTAAATCATTCATCTTTTTCATCATCTTGATAATTAGTTAGAGCTTTAATTGTTTATATATAATGGAAACGTAACAGTATGTTGATACGTCATCACTGCTGAAATCATCTTTTACTTATTATCTTTTTTTGTGGTGCAAAGATAGTGTTTTGTACATCATCAGCGTTGCAAAAACAGAAAATTGACGATATTACATCTTGTCAACTTGGAAATTTTCCATTATTTCATCATTTATGTCGTATAATGGACTTCGAAATTGTCTTTTATGTGGCAGCAAACTGTCTTTTGTTCGATTCATAGGTGAAAATATCCGTACTATTATGTCAATTTTGCGACAAATACAATCGATTTTACGTTTTTTCAACATGTAGTTGAATCTTTTTCGTATAAAAATCGTATCTTATGTCGCATAAACAACTATTCTGGCATGATTTGGAGCTTTGAGGGATTCTTCCCATTCGTCATAGAGTTTGCAAGTGCATTCTATTTTGCCATTTGCATCATATTACTGTTCTTGGATGTACCTAAGACAGAGGAATACCTACCTTATAGGAAGGCAAAGAAGTGCATGACTGCATCCTATTTTATCTTGGGCTGCAATCTCTTGGCGTGGCTGATACTCACCAAGGGAGGGATAGGTACGTGGAATGAAGGTCTCAACGTCTATGTCAAGTTGTCTGACTTTCTCTTTTTCTATATGGGTATGTTTTGCTTTGCTGGTGCCTTCTGTTATCTGGTCGATCCACGGTATTTCACGCCAGCACGCAAGAAACGGAATGTTGCCGTTTTCGCGGGTGCCTTGTTCTTGATGCTCCTGTCGGTCTATTTCGATGCCTATGACTTTAGCGCTTATTTTACAGCCCTAGCTTTTGTCACATTCTTCGTCCATTTGGTTGTGTACCTCTACCGCTTCTACTATCTCTATGAGGATCGGAAGAAGGTATTGGAGGATTACTTCGTGGAGGATATGCTGCAGTTCATGTTTTGGATCAAGAAGAGTCTCTTCCTCTTGGTTTGCATGTATCTCTTGGGATGCCTGACGCTTGTCTTCGGCATCATCTTCAACTATGTTTGTCAAGTTTATATCATATCGGTCAATTTCTATATCGCTTGCAGTTTCATCAATTACTCCATCAAATATGGAGAGATGACCCACGCCACCGTGACTCAGGCTGAGGGGGACGATACCGCCAAGGAGGAGAACAAAAGTGCTTCGGCTATCGATGCTTACGAACAGCGATTCGGTGAGAAACTGGCTCGATGGATGGAGGAGAAGAAGTACCTCTCCGCCCAGTTGACCATCGATGACCTCGCCACCGAGATGGGAACCAACAAACCCTATATGTCTCGCTACATCAATCGCAAGTATGAGGTCAACTTCAGCACGCTGATTACCCGTCTGCGCCTGTCGGAGGCGAAGGAATATATGCTCGCTCATCCGAATGTGAAGCAGGAGGAGGTGGCGCTCCACTCCGGATTCTCATCCTCGTCTTATTTCTCCAAGGTGTTCTCTCGCGAGGAAGGCATCACCCCTGTGCTTTGGCGCAAGGCACAAGCGGCTGTGCCGTATGAAATGTAGAAAAACGATACATCATTTGTTAACTCGATGATAATTGGTCCCCGAAAGTCTTGTCGCTTTCGGGGATTTTTCTTATTTTTGCTATCGCATTTAAAAACCTAAATAGCAATGAGAAAAGCAATTATTACTTTCTGTGCGATGGCGGCGGCTCTGTCGGCAAACGCACAACTCCACACCAACAATGGCATCGAATACTTGCAATGCCAGGCTAGAGACATGTCGGGCGACTTCTCCGACTTGGCAAACACCTACTTCCTCGCCGATAGCATCGCTGGTTTCGACCTCAACAAGGGCGAGGGACTGCTCAACTGGAAGCGTTATCGCTTGGCACCTCGCCAGGCGTTCAATCTCAATGGCTACTGGCCCGTGAGAATGCAGATGCTTGACTTCCCCGATACCCAGTATGACAACGACCCGAACCTCGGTATCAAGATTCAGAAGATAGACGACCGCACCTTGCGTGTCACCCTTTTCACGTCGCCTGTCCGTCCTAAGATGGACGATGCCAACGACCCGATGTTCTCCCCTGAGTTTATTGCGGAGAATACAGGCAATGCCAATGCTCGCATCGGTCGAGGACGATGGAACACCACATCCTCCGACCGCAGCATCATCTACAAGAACAAGAACGGCTCGCTGGAAATCCAGAAGTATCCTTTCCGCTTGGTGCTCCGTGATGCCCATGGAAAGATACTCACCCAGACTCGACATATCATCGACAACGATAGCACACAGGTGAAGCTGCTTCCATTCAACTTCATCAAGCGTGGTAGCGACAACTCCCGAAGCATCAACCCTGTGTTCATGCTCTCGCCGGGTGAGCGCATCTATGGTTGTGGTGAGAGTTTCACCTCGCTCAACAAGGTGGGACAGAAGGTCAATATCTCCGTGGTCGATCCACAGGGACCAGAGACCGATGGCATGTACAAGCCTGTGCCTTTCTATTTCTCCAACCGTGGCTATGGCTTCTTCATGCACACTTCGGCTCCTACCACAGCCGATTTCGGTGCCAGCTACATCGGTGCGCAGCGTCTCTTCATGGGCGATGAGACGATGGACTTCTTCGTCTTCTTCGGCGAACCAAAGGACATTCTCAATGAATATACCAACGTGACAGGCAAGTCGCCGATGCTTCCTCTCTGGACCTTCGGCACTTGGATGAGCCGCATCTCTTACTTCTCTCAGAAGGAGGGATTGGAGATAGCACACCAGTTGAGAGCCAACAAGATACCAGCTGATGTCATCCACTTCGATACCGGATGGTTTGGTGTCGATTGGCAGTGCGACTACGAGTTTGCCAAGGATCGCTTCAAGGACCCAGTGGGCATGCTGAAGAGTCTGAAGAAGGATGGCTTCCATACCTGTCTGTGGCAGTTGCCTTACTTCACTCCTAAGAATCGCTACTTCAACGAACTCGTGGAGGGAGGCATGGCAGTGAAGAACGCCAATGGCACCTTGAACTATGAGGATGTCGTGCTCGACCTCAGCAACCCTAAGACCGTGGGTTGGTATCAAGACAAGATAGCGCATCTCATCAAGCAGGGCGTGAGCGTCATCAAGTGCGACTTCGGCGAGGCTGCCCCATACGATGGTCTCTATGCCAGTGGCAAGACTGGTTTCTATGAGCATAATCTCTATCCTTTGCGTTATAATAAAGCTTTGTGGGAAGCTGTGAAAGCGAATTCTCCTGACAATGAAGGGGTAATTTGGGCTAGAAGTGCTTGGGCAGGAAGTCAGCGTTATCCATTGCATTGGGGTGGCGATGCCGCTACCAATGAGATTGGAAGCGTGGGCATGTTGGGCGACCTTCGTGGTGGCTTGAGCTTCGGTTTGAGTGGCTTCTCTTTCTGGAGCCATGACATGGGTGGCTTCGTCACCCAGAGTCCAGACGACTTGTATCGCCGCTGGTTGCCATTTGGCTTCCTCAGTTCTCATACCCGTGCGCATGGAGCACCTCCTACCGAGCCATGGCTCATCAGCAAGGACTTCACGGATGCCTTCCGTGCCAATGCCGAGATGAAATATCAGTTGATGCCATACGTCTATGCGCAGGCGAAGGATTGTTCTGAGAAGGGATTGCCAATGGTGCGTGCGCTCTTCGTGGAGTTCCCACACGATCCAGGTGCATGGCTTGTGGAGGATGAATATATGTATGGTTCGCAGTTGCTCGTCGCTCCTTTGTTGGAGACAGGCACCGAGCGCACCGTCTATCTCCCTAAGGGCAAGTGGATCGACTATCAGAGTGGCAAGGTGTATGAGGGTGGCTACCAGACTATCGCTGTTCCTACAGCCGCCGAGGTAGCAGCCTACGCATCGCAGTCGGGTTCTGCCAATGTCAGCATGCCATTGCCTTGCATCATCTTGGTCAAGGATGGCAGTTTGATACCACAAGTGCCAGTGGCTCAGAGCACCGACAAGATCGACTGGAGCCGCCTCACTTGGAAACCTTTCAAGGTGGATGCACAACAGTGTATCGGCTATCTCTTCAAGCCAGGAAGCGAGGAGATAGAGGAAGTTAAGCAATGAGAATTCTCCCTCTCATAACAAAAATAACCAAGGCAAAATTCTTTTGTCTTGGTTATTTTGTTTATCTTTGCACACATTATGAAGATAAAGATAGAAAAAGCAACGCCTGATTTGGCATCCCACATCGCATCGTTCATCATGGAAGCGATGAACGCCGAATGTTGTCAAAACTTTGCAGGACCCAAGCATACGTTGATAGATTTCCATCGTATGATGACCCGATTGGTGGAGATGGAGGATAGTCAGTATAGTTATCGCAATACCTTGGCTGCCTTCACCTCGAATGGCATCTTGGTGGGTGCCTGTGTAGGATATGATGGTGCCGACTTGCACCGTCTTCGTCGCCGATTCTGCGAGGAAGCGCTCGTGGAGTTTGGCTTGGACTATTCGGGCATGCCGGATGAGACCCAGGAGGGCGAGTTTTATATCGACAGCCTCGCCGTGTCGAGGAACTTCCGTGGCAAGGGTTTTGCCACCGAACTCCTCAAGGCTGCCATCGAGCGTGCCAAGGAGTTGCGATTGCCAGCTGTCGGCTTGTTGGTCGATAAGGGCAACCCCAAAGCTGAGGCTCTCTATACTCGCCTAGGTTTCGAGTACGTGAATGATGCTACCTGGGGTGGTCACCCAATGAAGCATCTGCAATACAAAGTGAATATGTAATTATATCTACTTATAAAAATCGCCCTTGAAAGCAATCGTTTTCAAGGGCGGTTTTCTTTTCTTTATTTTGAAGGTTCATCGCATAGCTGCGGCTGAATCTTCTCCACTTCTTCCAGTTCGTCAATCTCATTCTCTTCCATGTCCCTGTCGAGACGGTCTCGCCAGAGATACTTGCGTGTCTCATGCACGATGATGCCGCTGAGGCAGAGGAGGGAGATGAGGTTAGGTATCGCCATGAGGGCGTTCATGCAGTCGGCAATGTTCCATACCAGTCCGAGACTGATTACGCTTCCTATGAAGATACTGGCGATGTAGAGCACACGGTAGCCGAGCATCAACTTCTTGCCGCTCAGGTACTCCACGCATCTTTCTCCATAGTAGCTCCATCCCAGGGTGGTGCTGAAGGCGAAGGTGGCGAGTCCGAAGGTGAGCAGAGGCGCACCGATGTAAGGTATCTTGCTGAAGGCTGCCTTGGTGAGGGCGGCTCCATTGTGATAGTCGATGTCAGGGTAGGCGATGATGCTGGAGGTAATCACCAGTCCGGTCAGGGCACAGATAATCACGGTGTCCCAGAAGGTTCCGGTGGATGATACCAATGCCTGGCGCACAGGGTTGCGGGTCTGTGCGGCGGCGGCTACGATAGGGGCGGAACCGAGACCGCTCTCATTGGAGAACAATCCTCGTGCGATACCATAGCGTGCTGCCATCATCAGGGTGCTGCCGGCGAAACCGCCGCCCGCTGCCTTCGTGGTGAAGGCGGAGTCAACGATGACTTGGATGGCTTGCCAGAGATAAGCATGGTTGACGATGAGGATGTAGATGCAACCGAGCACATAGAAGAGTGCCATGAAAGGCACCAACATGCTGCATACCTTGGAGATGGTCTTCACACCACCGAGGATGACGGCTGCACCGAGGATGGTGACCAACGTGCCCGTGATGTAAGGCGAGATGCCATATTGGTTTTCCACGAGCGAGGAGATGGCGTTCGCCTGCACCGTACTTCCGATGCCGAAAGAGGCGAGGGCGGCGAAGATGGCGAAGAGGATGGCGAGCCACTTCCAGCCCAGACCCTTCTCCAAGGCATACATCGGACCGCCGAGCATTCTGCCCCTGCGAGTCTTCACACGATATTTCACGGCAAGCAGTCCCTCTGCATATTTGGTGGAGATGCCAAACACACCTGTGAGCCAACACCAGAGCACGGCTCCCGGACCACCGAGGGCGATGGCTGTGGCGACACCGATGATGTTGCCCGTTCCGATGGTGGCGGCGAGGGCTGTGGCAAGGGCACCAAACTGCGATACGTCGCCCGTGGCATCCTTGTCCCTTTTCACCGAGAGTTTGATGGCCTTGAATATCTTCCGTTGCGGAAAGCGCAAGCGGATGGTCAGGAAGATATGAGTTCCCAACAAGAGTATAATCATTGGCCATCCCCAGAGGAATGAACTAAACGCTGTGAAAAAATCGTTGACTGCATCCATAATAATCTCTCTTTATATTATTCTAGTTAAATCCCACTTTGTTGAATCCCATGGCTCCCAGCATCTCCCGAAACTGCTGCTTGGCGTTCTCCTCTGCCGTAGTGATGTTGGCTGGGGTGAGGCATCGGCGCTTCATGTTGTCGTAGGCACGGTAGTACATCGCTTGCCGGTCCTTGCCAATCCACTTGCCGTCCTCGTAGAACGACTGGGTCTTCGCCTCGTCGATGAAGTTGTTGTCGAGTAGCTTGATGTCGGGCAGGGTGCAGGTGATGCTATCCTTGTCTGCTTTCAGCCATCCCTCCTTCACGTCTCTCATGTCGATACCGAGGCGCAGTGTGCCGTAGTAGATGCGCACCAGGTAGTCGTCGCCGAAGAAGCCATGACGGGTGGTATCGACGAGTTCCTCGTCGTTGATGGAGAGGAACTCCCACTGTCCGATAGCCTCGATGGATTTCACCTGGGTAGGCGATAGGGTGGTCTCGCCCACGCTACCAGCTTCGAGCGAGTTGTCCTTGTTCCACCAGTAGAGTCCTCCACCGATGATGACAACCAAGGTCAATATGATGATAATCTCAAACTTTCTCATTTTCCAAATCAAATGAATTCTTCACTCTTAGTTCTTCACTTGCATGATGGTCTTCAGATCCTCCACCGTGAATTTCTTGCGGAAGGTAATCTTGATGTTCTCCTCCTTGAATCCCAAGTCCTTGAGCATTGGGATGAGGGTGTTGGCGGCACTCTGTCGAGCCGTCTCCAGGATGTCCATATTGGGGATGTCACGGATGATGCCCTCCCTGCCTTGCTGCTCATATTGCGATAGTTCGGCATCGGAGAAGTTGCGGCGGGTGAACGCCACGTATTGCTTCACGCCGTCGTGGTCTATCTTGCTGCTCGTGAGCATCACCTTGGGGTCGGGGAGTATGATTTCTATCTTGTCGCCCTTGCGACTTACGTTCTTCTGGGAGAAGTCCTTGAAGTCAACGTATGCCTTGAGCGTGGCGTCCATGGGGATGGCCACCTTGCGATTGGAGCCTGGCACCTCGATGTTGAAAGCTTTCTTCAAGAACGAACCTTTCAACTTCAGTTGGTCGTCGTGCGTCACAATCTTGTGAACATGAACTTCGGCAGTGTAGAGGCGGCTGCATTTCTGTATCTGCATCACCATCATCGGAATCGTGTCGATGACTTTCGCCTTTTCCTCTGTCTTCTTCTGAGAACAGGAGGAAAAGGTGAAAACCATGGCAGATAATATGATAAATAATACCTTTTTCATGCGAATTGTCTCGTTTTGGCTGCAAAGGTACATCATTTTGTCGGAAAAACCAAAACTTTTGCTTACTTTTTGCTTGCCTTCTTGTCGCAGCTAGTGTTCTTCTCTGTCTGTAGGTTTGTTTTGTGGAGAATGGAACGTTAGAAGTGATTGCCCCTGGAGGTCTCTTTGTCATGGAAGAAACCCCTCAGTCCGCCCACGATATAAGCAGCCTTGTTCATCGGCTTATGGTGCAGTATCTGCTGGGCGATGAAGTAGTCTTTGTGCAAGAACCAGTCGTGCAACTCGCCCACGTAGTCGGTGCGCATGTGCAGGCTCAGGTCGATGGCGGTCTTCTCCTCCACGCCATAGGTGTAGATGAGTTTCACCTTCAGTTGCAGCTGCCAGTAGGCTTGTTGAGCCAGCATCTCCTCGGTAGGCTCCACGTATTTTCTGTTGTGCAGGGTGAAGGAGATGTGGTCGGGCATAGCCTTCTTGATGTGGGCTTGGTAGAAGGGTTTGTAGGTGAAGTACTCGTCGATGATGCTCTTGTCGAAGAGCGACTTCAACTCTTGTTGGGCGGTGAGGAGCTGCTTGGCTTCCAGGTCGCCGAAGTACTGGTAGGCTTCTCTGCCCTTCAATAGCAACATCAGACTGGTGGGCGAGATGGAGGTGTAGCCACGGGCAGCCCAACAGTGCAGGAGTACGTACATCTTTCGAGTTGCCACGCTGTGCATTTTGTCCATGGCATTGAGGTCGATGGTGGTTACGCCCTTGTCGAAGGCGAAGAAGTACTGCATCAGGGCGTAGTCGAAACGTAGTTTTACCATCCATAAGCCGTTGCTCGACTTGTAGAAGTCGGGGGTGAAGAGACTGTCGAAGTGCTTGTGGTAGGTGGTGTCGTTCATCTTGTAGGGAATGTCGATGGACTTCTTTGCCATCTGGCAGAGCTTGTCTTTGAGCCAGAGATTGTTGGATCGGTTGTATCCGAACTCCTTGAGGGGCATGACGACATCGACGTGTCCTGCCTGGAATTGTTCTTTGGTGAAGGGGAGGTGCCCGTGCATCAGGTTGGCTGGCACGATGAATTTCTTGATCACCGTCTGGTTGTGCTTGATGATGAGCATCAGGAGTTTGTACTCGGCTGCGTTGTAGTCGTTGTACATCAGTCCTTGGGTGCCAAGGATGGAGATGAGGTCTTTCTGGTGAGTGTCCTCATGGAGCAAGATCGGTTCTGGTTCTTGATTGTCTGCCATTGCTTTTTTGTTTAAATATTAATAAAAAATAAAAGCATGGGAGGGAACAGAATGAAATCTCTCTAATATGCCCCACCTTATTTATGATGGTCTTGGAGGGGCATTTGCAATTAAACGACTCAAACTGCCCCACCATGCCTATATAAATCCCGACATTTCGGGAAATACATAGCGGAGCCATGTTTGAATCTGCTCGTTTTTTGCAAATACCCATTTAGGAGCGACCAACTTCTAAGAGTACATTTAGAGAGTAACAGACCCAAAGTCTTGAAGAGATTTCACCGCAGTTGTACTACGGATTCATCTTTTCTGATATGTGTCACAAAGGTAACAATAATTATTGGTTTATCCAAATATATTCGACATTATTTTCACTTTTCCTCGATATTTCTTTCGTTTTGCGTGATTCTTGCATAAAAGTAGTATAAAACTCAACCATTTCGCCCCATGTACCTCCTGGTGGGTGGGAGGTGCATGGGGCGAAGTTCAATATTCACTTGACAGTCCCACTGCAAAAACAGTCGCAATTGCGACAAAAGTTGCAGTGGAGGGGTGGATGATGCCTTTCTCTTCAATAGTGCTAAAAGGTATAATGTGAAAGGTAGGAAGTATTTCAATACTATCCAAAAGTACTATGTCGTCGATCTTGGACTGAGAAATGCCAAACTGAATTTCCGGCAGCAAGAACGTTCTCATTTGATGGAAAATATGCTGTATAACGAACTTGTCCATAGGGGCTATAATGTAGATGTCGGTGTAGTGGAGGTCGAGCGAATGGTCGATGGCAAGCGCAAGCAGTGTCAGTATGAAATAGACTTTGTCATCAATATTGGCAGCGAGAAAGTATATATCCAGTCTGCCTTGAATGTTGATACAGTGGAAAAGAAAGAGCAAGAAACCTTTTCGCTGCATCATACGGAAGACTTCTTTCGCAAGATTGTGGTAGTCGATGGTAGTCAGAAAATGTGGATAGATGCTGATGGAGTTATGTATGTAGGGGTGATTCCTTTCTTGCTTGAAGATTATTTGACAGCTTAGCTACTGATACGATTTCGCCCCATGCACCTCCTGGTGGGTAGGAGGTGCATGGGGCGAAGAAATGTATGGTTGAGTCTGATGCAAGCTTAGTCCAAACTGTCGTCAAATAGTTCACCCACTTTGACATGTAGCACACGTGCTATGCTTTCCAACCGGTTAGGCTCAATGCCGTAGATATTTTATAAAATCATCAATGCCAATAACTTCCACTTTTGGAAAAGGAATGTTGGCTAGTTCGTTGTAATGTTTGTCTTCTGTGACAATAAAAATGGCATTGCTTGCGATGGCGCAATCCACAAATTTGTTGTCGTCTTCATCAGCATGGATAAGTCCAAAACTATAATGAGGGTCTATGAATGTTACGTTTGTTAGAATTTGCATGTAAGATAGTACGATTCTAGCAGCTTTGGGACTGATGTTGCGAGCGATTACCTCTTCGTATTCTTCCAATATTTCGTTTGACACGCACAATGTATATTCACCGTTAACAAACTTTTGCCATATCTCTGCATATTGGTTATGCGCAGAAAGTGACATGATGAGACAATTAGTGTCTAGTACGATTCTTTCACTTAGCATGGTATGGCTGCTTTATTGTATGGTGTTCTTTCGTGAAGTGTTCGGAAACTCTCTACTTTCTGGTCGTTGAGTGTTCCATTGTCCCATAATCTGTCAATTTCTCCTTTGAGTTGAGATGCAAGATAGTCCATGATAACTTTGCGCAATCCTTCCAACTCTTCCTTGCTGTTGATAATTGATACGAGGTCAAGAAGTTCTATTTGCGCTTCGTTGAGTATGGTTCGTTTGCTGTTCATATTGTTCCTCCTAAATTTAAGAATGATTGATGTTTGTATGATATAATCATCATACGGTTGCAAAGATAATGAAAAAGTTCGGAATGCGCAAGAAAAAGAGGCATTATTTCTATTTGTTGGGATGAAATAGGAAGAGGGTGAGGCATTTGTTGGTTCTATATGCTTAGTCCAAACTGTCGTCAAATAGTTCACCCACTTTGACATGTAGCACACGTGCTATGCTTTTTCAGAATGTTTCGCTCAGTATATTTTGAAACGTATAGGTTTAGTCCTTCAAGCTATTGAGCTGCTCTTGTGTCAAGCCGGTGTAGGCAATGATTTGATTGTCGGGTACTCTGTTGAGAAGCATGGCTTTTGCCACTTTTTCGATACCTTGCAGGATACCTTGCCCGATACCTTTTTGGATACCTTTCTCCATACCTTTCTCCATACCTTTCTCCATACCTTTTTTGTATCTGTCATTGAGCAAGGTTCTCTCCACTCTGATGTTGTCGAGTGCCTTGTCGTATGCTCGAAGCTCGGCATCGGTGAATGCCGTGACTTTCAGTTCAGCCAAAGCCTTGTTGATTTCTGGATTCTCAGTGAGTTCCTCTGGCACTTGATCGGTGCTCGCATTGATTTCCGTGAGGAAGCGAAGCCAAAGCACTGCCATGCGCTTCTCCAGCATGGACTGGGGCTTGAACTTCGGCAACTCGATGAAGGTGAAGTGCAAACCATTGATTACCTTCTTGCTGTCCTTGTCGTGTACGATCTTGTAGTTGTGGATGAAGGTATCGGGCATGTCACGCTCGAAGATGGCATTGACGAGGTTGAGGGAATATACTGGTTTGAGAGTATCGTAATCCTCTCCCGTGGCGGCTTGCGACACATAGAGCTTGGAGGCATTGAAGAGTACTCGCTGCTGGAAGGCGTTGCTCCATTCCATCTGCATCTCCACGCAGAACTTTCTGCCATTGATGTCCTCGCAGAGCACGTCCACGATGGAGTTCTTGTGCTCGTATAGCTCAGGCACAAGTTCCGTGGGCAGGTACTTGATGTGTTGTATCTGCTCATCGTCGCTCAGTGGCAAGAGGGCATTGAGCAAACTCATCAACAAGTCTGGGTGCTTGCTGAATATCTTCTTGAAAATCAAGTCAACCTTTGGGTCTAGATACTTCATCTGTCCTTTCTCCTTTGCTATTGTTATTGCACTTGAAATGCCATCTGTGGCATTTCCTTCTTGGTGTAAAACTTCCTTGGTTTTCGCCATATCTGTTTCTCCTATGATTTTAATTGTTAAACTGATGTTGGCATGATATGATCATCATACAGCTGCAAAGTTACACTTTTTTGCACAAACTCCCAAACATTTTCGAAGAAAAAAAAGAAAAAATCCTCGCGCGCACACGCACGTATTACGTATTATATAAAATATATAGTATGTATATAGATACTATATGGTATTATGGTTTTTAGAATTTTCCTTCGTAACGTGTTGAATGATAGGTATTTGTAATTTTATCTCTCTCGCTGTATATAACGCTGGAGGACTTTTTGGCGGCCGATTCTCGCTGTATATAACCCTTTCTCTCGCTGTATATAACGCTGGGAGTGGGCATTCTCGCTGCTTATAACGCTAGGGAGAATACTCCTAGTCGCATCAGCCTACACTCCTAGTCGCATCAGCTTACACTCCTAGTCGCATCAGCTTGTGCTCCTAGTCGTATCAGCTTGTGCTCCTAGGTGTGTTTTTCTTTATCTTTTTATTTGTTCTTGAGGATATAGGTTGAGGTGGATTGAATTGTGGTAACTCGGACGAAAGTGAACAGAAGTGGACGTAAGTGTGCGATAGTGTACGGAAGTGGACGAAAATGAACCGAAGTGGGTAGAACTGGACGAAAGTGGGCGAATGGGACTTCCCCAATGAGTTATCTTTGCAAATGCAATCCGAAACACGGATGCGAGATGGCTGATATACTCGTCGATGGCGCCAGATGGGTAGTCTGCTTTCTCTCTTATTCATTTAAACATTTATCAATTATGGCAGTAAAGTACAGTTTGGCAAAAATGAACACTAAGTTGAATGGCAAGTCTTATGAGAAAGTCTATGCCCATGCTCAGGTGAATGAGACCACTTCCTTGAAGAAGTTCTCGCAGTTGATCGCTTCGCAGACCACCGTGTCGAGAGCGGATGTGAGCGCAGTGCTCATCAGTAGCGTGGAGAACTTGGTGATGGAGTTGCAGCGAGGCAACCAGGTGGAGTTCGGAGAGTTGGGCAAGTTCCGCTTGCAGTTGATGAGCGATGGAACGGATACTGCCAGTGACTTTACTTCCGACAATATCAAGGGCGTGCGCATCCAGTTTGTGCCAGGCGATGACTTGGCGGATATGTTCAACCAGATGGAGTTCACCCCTGTGGCATCCCGCCTCGTTCAGAAGGCAGCCCTCAAGGCAGAGAAGACTGGTGTCGCTACGGTGGACATCGCTGAGGCGAAGGCTGCGGCTAGCAAGAAGAACAATGCTGCGGCAGGAGAAGGCGGCAAGGACAACACCGGAAGTGGTTCTCAGACTGGAGGCTCACAGACAGGCTCAGGCTCTCAGGCTGGTGGAGGCTCTCAGGCAGGCGGCAGCTCTAGCAGCACCGGCGACGAAAACGTCAAGGAATATTAATCTTATAAAAGAAAGGAATGACAATGACAGAAAAGACCAAACAGACTTGGAGTGAGATTTTGAAGTTCGTAGTGACCGTGATGACCGCCGTGCTCGGCGCATTAGGTATCTCTTCGTGTAGTAGATAGGAGGGCGTGTGACATGAGAATGATTGACATGATAGTGGTGCATTGCAGTGCTACTCGCAGCAATCGCCGTTACACCCTGGAGCAACTTCGCCACGACCATGTGGCAGTAAACGGTTGGCGTGACATCGGGTATCACTTCTACATCACCCTTGACGGTGTGGTTCACCCTTGTCGCCCGATCGAGCGGATGGGTGCTCACGCCAGAGGCTACAACGCCCATTCCATCGGCATCTGCTATGAGGGAGGACTGAACGAGAACGGTTGCATCGCCGATACTCGCACAGCAGAGCAGAAACAGGCGATGAAGGAGTTGATACTTCGTCTTCACCAGGAGTATCCAAGCATCAAGAAGATCGTGGGGCATCGAGACTTGCCGGGTGTGCAGAAGAGTTGTCCTTGCTTCAATGCTTATCTCTTGCAAGGACTGCTGGAGAAAGAGTAACGTGGGGGATGAAACTCGCTAGGTTATATACAGCGAGAAAATCTCTAATAAAGGAAAAAGTGCGGCCGTGGGTCGCACTTTTTTTATACCTTTGCATAAAATAAGCTGCGCTCAGCAATTTGAAAGCAAGCTTTCATTGCATTCGCTTGCATTATCATTGCTGGCGAAATCAACAATCGGGGTTCTCGGAGCCTCCTCTAAATCATTAGCAATCATGAATATACCAGCAAGCATTTCTTCATCATCTGTCCCTGACTTCACCCAGGGACAGAACTCCAATGACATCCCTCAGAAAATGTATAGCAAGTTGGAACTTGCCCAACTTTATTTCCCTGATGCCATCGACAAGTCGGTGGCGCGTCGTCACCTGATGGCGTGGATTCAGCAATGTGTACCCTTGTGGCAGAACATCCAGAGGATGGGGTATCGTAAGGGCAGCCAATTCTTCACACCGAGAATGGTGAAGTGCATTGTAGATTATCTGGGGGAACCGGGGTAAAGTATGTAATTATGCTTTACGGCTAGTTCTCCAATTCTTAACCCATTTCTCGATATAGGGTTGTAAAATCAGTCCAATAGCAAATATCAGACAAATTGTAATGAATGCATTGTATTGTGCGTACATGATTTAATATGTTATTTGCTTTATATGCTAATATGGCGCTAACGAATACTCCACCTACTAACCCATACCAATTTTATGGTTGGTATGAATTTGTTAGGATAGGTATTAGACCGCCAATTCCGCTACTTGTCATGTATTTAGAGCCTTATAACTAACCATAACTTACTATGACTAACCAACCATAAAGTCTTGATTTTCAATACTCTTTGATTTTAACACTTTCTGAGTGCTTTTTGGCAGTTCCCGATTTTCCACATA
>FR893236.1:0-5319 GCA_000436035.1 Prevotella sp. CAG:732
TCTACGCACAGCCAAGTATTTCTATGCCAAGACCTTCGAGGAGTTCAAGAACGCTGCTGATGAGATTGGTTTCCCATGCGTAGTGAAGCCTCTGATGAGCTCCAGCGGTCATGGACAGAGCTATGTTCACAACGACGATGAGCTGGTAGAGGCTTACAAGGAGGCAATGGAAGAAGGTCGCGGTGACGTGAAGGAAGTAATCATCGAGGAATTCATCGATTTCGATTCTGAGTTCACCCTCCTCACCATCACCCAGAAGGATGGTCCTACCCTCTTCTGCCCACCTATCGGACACGTACAGAAGGGCGGCGACTACCGTGAGAGTTGGCAACCATTCCAGATTCCAGAGGCAGCCTTGAAGCAAGCCGAGCACATCGCCGGCGAGGTGACCAAGGCTTTGACGGGCGCTGGTCTTTGGGGCGTAGAGTTCTTCTTGACCAAACAAGGCGAGGTCATCTTCTCCGAGTTGAGTCCTCGTCCACACGATACAGGTATGGTGACACTCGGTCATACCACCAACCTCTCTGAGTTTGAGCTTCACTTCCGTGCCGTGATGGGCTTGCCTATCGCCGGCATCCACTTGGAGCACTATGGTTGCTCTGCCGTTATCCTCTCTCCAGAGGAAAGCACCGAGCCTCTCAACTACAACATGCTCGATGCCTTGAAAGAAGACCGCACTCGCATCCGCATCTTTGGCAAGCCAGAGGCTCACGTAGGTCGCCGCATGGGTGTCGTGCTCTGCTATGACGAGGTGGGCGCCGACCTGAATGCCCTCCGTGACAAGGCGAAGAGACTGGCAAAGACCGTTCTCGGCACCGACCCTTACATGAAGAAATAAAGACATGAAAGAATTAGGAAGAATCATCACATTACATACCATATCTGACCCAAGAGGCAACCTGACGGTGGCGGAGGAAAATATCGAACTCCCCTTCGACTTGAAGCGTGCCTACTGGATATACGAAGTGCCACAAGGCGGAAGCCGAGGCGGTCATGCCCACAAGCGATTGCGACAAGTGCTCGTTGCCGCCAGCGGCTCCTTCACGGTTACCCTCGACAACGGAACGGAGACCAAGACCTACCTGCTCGACAACCCAGCAGAAGGACTACTCATCGACACAGAGATATGGCGTACCCTCGATGACTTCTCGGCAGGAGCCGTCTGCATGGTCTTGGCATCGGAGCTTTACGAGCCAGACGACTATCTCTACGAATACGATGAGTTCCTCGAATACATCCATTCACCCCATAGCACGACATCAGAATCATGATTGAAATCAGAAGATATACACCAGAAGACGCTGCCGAATGGAACAACTTTGTCTGGCTGAAGTCTAGGCAAGGCACCTTCCTCTTTGACAGAAACTACATAGATTATCATCAAGACAGATTTCATGACCACTCTCTGATGTTCTTCCACAAAAGGAAGCTATACGCCCTCCTCCCTGCCAACGAGGTAACCGTCTCTGCTCAGGATGGCGATGAGGCTGGCACCACCAAGAAGATACTCTATTCCCACCAAGGACTGACGTATGGCGGATTGCTAACCTGCCCCAAGGTGACGGCAGAGGTCTGCATCGACATCTTCGAGTCGCTCAGGGAGTATCTCCGAGAGAACGGATTTCAGTCGTGCATCTACAAGGCGATGCCATGGATATACCAGCGGATACCTTCGGAAGAAGACCTCTATGCGCTCACTCATGTCGCCAAGGCAAAGTTGAAGGCAAGGGAGATTTCCACCACCATTCCCCTAGATGCGCCTCTACGATTCAGCGAACTGCGAAGGAGAGGCATCAAGAAAGCGGAACGAAACGAACTGGATGTCAAGTTCACGAAGTTCCCTAACGACATCACTGCCTTTTGGAATTTGCTGGATGCCAATCTGTTGGAAAGACACCACACGCATCCCGTACACTCCAAGGAAGAGTTGGAGTTGCTGATGCATCGCTTTCCCGACAATATCCTTTGCTTCGTGGCAGAGAAAGACGATGCCATCGTAGGTGGAAGCATCGTATATGTCACGCCACAAGTGATCCACACCCAATATATCGCTGCCAATGAGATAGGCAAGCAGTTCGGTGCCTTGGATGCCCTCTTCGACTTCATTATCCACAAGTGCCGTTGGAATGTCCCCTACTTCGACTTCGGCAAATCGACAGAGGATGATGGCAGCTTCCTCAACCGAAACCTCATCCATCAGAAAGAAGGCTTCGGCGGCAGAGGTGTCATCTATGACACTTACGAATGGGAAATATGATTTCCATAGGATGAAGGAAAATCATCCTTACCACATATTTACAAAAAGCCTCCCTAGGAAATGAGAACTTCCTAGGGAGGCTTTTATATTTTCCTCGGGACATTTTTCTAAAAACCTCCCGACGTTTTTGGAAAAACATCGGGACTTTTTTATACCAGCACGACAGTGACGCCCCTTGCTGCTTGCGCACCCATCACGAGCGCCTGCTCGATGTCGGCAGTTTTGGAAGGACCGCTGATGAAAGTACCGAAGTTGTACTTCGGATCCATCTCGATACGAGCGTATGCCTCGTGCATATTGTTGACCACATCCTCCTTCTTGAGGATGATGACAAGGTACTCGGAGATAAAGAGTACCGCCTTCTCCTTCATCGTCTGCGGAATCCAGATGCAACCATTCTCGGCTACACCTACCTGTCCTCTCACGATGCCTACATCCGTGCCATTCAGGTCGTTAGCCTCAGCCACTGTATCGGGATTGCGCAACTCTATCTCCTGAGCCTTTGCCGCATCACCAGCAAAAGCCTGCAAGCGCTCCAACTTGATTTCCGGCAGATTGGTGGCGAAGACCTTAGCCTCAGGATATGCCATCCTCACGATTTCATTGAGCATGTCATCTCCCTCCTCAGCCTCCATCATATGACCGCCCACCGACTTCGTCATGTCGATAAACTGCTGGAGCGTATTCTCATATTGGATGCCCTCTATCTTCATATCAGGCATATCGTATTGAACGTGCGTGTTCTGACGCAACTTGTTCAAGAAATCTTCCTTTTTCATTTAACTTTTCCTTCCTTCCATAATTGGTGAAACGACTTCTTCGCAAACTTAGGCATGGCATGACCGATGCCCCAAGCATTCCAATTGCTGAAGTGGGTGCAGCATTCTGGCACAAGATTGACCAGCGGCGCAAACTTCAAGGCTGTGGTATAGAGGGCAGGACGGTCGAAGAGATACTTCATGCCGTTAGACATCGCCTTCTTCACAGGGTCAGCCTTGCCCAACTTCGCCAAGCTCTGTCGCCATACGTATATCTGCGAACCAGGACCCACCTTGGAAGGACATACATTGTCGCAAGACAGGCACAAGGTACAAGCCGAAACATTGTCTGAATACTTCTGAGGATTCTTCAGCATACCGAGGTTCACGCCGATAGGACCCGGGATAAAATAGGTATAGCTATATCCACCCGAACGGCGATATACCGGACAGGTATTCATGCAGGCACCGCAGCGCATACACTTCAAGGTTTGCCAATGAGCCTCATCAGCCAGGATGTCGCTTCTGCCATTATCGACCAACACCACGTGCATCTCTGCACCCGGACGAGCCTGACGGAAATGGGAGGTGAACGCCGTGGTAGGTTGACCCGTACCGCAACGGCAAAGCAGGCGTTGGAACACAGCCACACTCTTGTAGTCTGGCACCAACTTCTCGATACCCATCGCCACGATGTGAAGCTTAGGCATGGAAGTAGTCATGTCGGCATTGCCCTCGTTGGTGCAAACCACACAGTCGCCCGTAGCAGCCACACCGAAGTTGCAACCAGTCATGCCCGCACCAGCCTCCATAAACTGGTTGCGCAAGTGCTGTCGAGCACAACGAGTCAAGTAAGTAGGGTCGTAATTGCCGATTTCCTTGGAGATACCTTTCTCCTCAAACATCTTTCCTACTTCCTCACGCTTCAGGTGGATGGCAGGCATCACGATATGGCTTGGCTTCTGGTGCAAGAGTTGGATGATGCGCTCACCCAAGTCGGTCTCCACCACGTCGATGCCGTGCTGCTCCAAGTAAGGGTTCATCTCGCACTCCTCGGTGAGCATAGACTTCGACTTCACCATCTTCTTCACGTTGTGGTCTTTCAGAATGCCCAACACAATCTCATTGAACTCCAGCGCATCCTTCGCCCAATGCACGATGACGCCACGGCTCTCCAAGTTCTTGGAGAACATATCAAGGTAATCGGCTAGATGGGTGATGGTGTGCATCTTGATTTCGGATGCGTGCTCGCGCAAGTCCTCCCACTCAGGCAGTTCCTGCGCCATCTTATCTCGTTTCTGACGTACAGACCAGAAGGTAGCATCGTGCCAAGCGGTCTTCTCTACGTCCTGTGTGAACCTTGCGGCTCTCTTAGAATGTTCTGTACTCATATTATAATCCAGCAGCTAAAATTTGAACAACATGAATAAACTGAATCGGCATTTTCTCCTTCTTGGCAATACCTGCCATGTGCATCAAGCATGAGGAATCTGGTCCCGTCACATACTCTGCTCCCGTCGCCATGTGGCGCTTAATCTTGTCCTCGCCCATACGAGTAGAAACGGCAGGTTCCTCGATGGAGAACATACCGCCGAATCCGCAGCACTCATCCTTGCGCTCTGGCTCATGGATAGTGATGCCATCCACCATTTGGAGGAGGTCGATGATTTTGTTGAAAGGTTTGATATGACGCTCAGAAGGAGAAGACAAACCGAGTTCACGCACGCCGTGGCAACTATTGTGAACACTCACCACGTGAGGAAACTTGCCCGGTACATGATCTACCTTCAAGACATCGTGTAGGAACTCTACTATATCCATGATTTTCTTAGAAGAAACGCACTCGTGCTTGCCCTTGAGAATCTGTGGGTAATACACTCTGACGTATGCGGCACATGAAGCAGAAGGAGCCACGATGTAGTCATAGTCCTTGAAGAGTTCATCGAAGGTCTCGATGACTTTCTCCGACTTATCCTGGAATCCTGCGTTTGCCATGGGCTGACCGCAGCAAGTCTGTTTCTCAGGATAGCCTACCTCCAGTCCATAATACTTGAGCAACTTGTATGTAGCTACGCCAGCCTCAGGGTAGAGGGCATCTACATAACAAGGGACGAATAATCCGACTTTCATTGTTGTTTATTATAAATCTTGTTAGCTTTTATTACTTGTTACAGCTGCAAAGTTAACAAAAATCATTCAGAAGCGAAAGCAAATCCCTGATATTTGATTTTATTTAACGGAGGGACAGGGTTTGGTAACTACTCAGCACCCCCTGCAGCATGAGTTGGTCAATAGGACTCCTTT
>FR893236.1:5354-5611 GCA_000436035.1 Prevotella sp. CAG:732
TCCTTTCTTTACAAATTTATGCTATTATTTGCACAAATTCGAGATAGCATACAATGGGTTAATGGCAATTCGCCTAACTGCATTGTCATCTTGGACATCCTGATTTTCCAAGATGGAAAAGTTTTCGAGCGAGCACCTATAGGCATCATTCAAATGCTTGTTGCGCATAAATAAGCGAAGACTCTTCATCTTGCCGCTCGTTCCAGCCTTACACTCTATAGGCATCACCTTCATGTTCCTAACTATTACATAATCTA
>FR893237.1 GCA_000436035.1 Prevotella sp. CAG:732
TCCTCAGCCTTGAACTGCTGACCGTTAATTTCTACGATTGCGTACATTAATTTATTATATAAACGGGTTTTTCCGCGAGGCGTCCTGCAACGTGCCGGCACTTAATTGAGCCCCAACGAACTTAACTTTTTCTGTAACATCTGCCCAATCCATGAGCATTCGGGGTGCAAAATTACAAAAATCTTTTGAGTTGACCATAACTTGCGAAGAAAAAATCGTTTATTTAGGAAGATTTAACAAGCCGGCTGGGAGTACGTTTTTCTCGCCTTGACAATTATCGAGGCTTTGGGCTCCGGTGCTAATAGCTTTCCTTCGCTTAGGTAGTGAGTAAATGATATTTACATTTTCTTTGCCTTCCACGTCTTGGCAATGATTCCTCTGTTCCTATGAGGAATATCGTGTCTGGGGATGGATTATAACCTCCCTAGTACCACTTTCATTTATACATAGTTAGGAAAAAATTCTTCCCTAGTTAGGTATGAAATTTTTCCTAGTTAGGCGTGAAAAATTCCCTAGGCTTGAATTTTCTCATTTGTGGTCAAGGTAATGAAGGAAGGAGGGAAGGCTATGAAAATCGCATGGTAAAAAATATGGATATGGAATGTGGAACGGTCAGTTGCTAGCTGAGTTGACTTGCCGTCTTCTCTCTGTTAATGCTGGTTAAAACTTGATATGGGATGCAAGTTTGTTCGCTTTCCCTCGTTTACTAGACGTGACAATCGAAAAATAACACAATGTCTAACGAATAAAATGAACTAAGATATGAAAAAGGTAACGATGACATTAGCTATGATGGCTATGATGATGGGTTTGGCTTCTTGCGGCACTACCAAGAACGCCGACAATTCTAAAAAGAACCAGCAGGATGACTTGGTGGCTAGCCGTGAGGACGGACTGATGGATGACAATTACTTGATCTTGAGTGATGCCCAGCGTGACATCATCGAGAACAACAATGCTTTCGCCTTGAATCTCTTCAGTCAGATGAAGGGCTTCGATTCCAAGGTGGTGTCTCCGATGAGCGTGTCTTACCTCATGGGTATGTTGGCGAATGGTGCCGATGGTCAGACTCGCCAGGAAATCATGAAGGCTATCGGTTGCGAGAAGGTCAGCTTGAGGGATTTGAATGAGTTCTATCAGATGCTGATTACCCGTGCAAATCACTTTGATAAGGCGACCACCATCAATATCGCCGACTATATCGCTCTCAATCGTCACTATCAGTTGAAGGATGGTTTCGCCAGCACGATGCAAAACTATTACAAGGCTGGTATCGAGAGTCTTGACTTCTCCAAGGCTTCTACCTTGAAGCGCATCAACCGGTGGTGCTCCGACCATACCGACGGCATGATTCCGAAAATCATCGAACAAGTGGATGCGGATGCTGTGTCCTATATCATGAATGCCATCTATTTCAATGGCACTTGGACGGACAAGTTTGATACACGCCAGACCAAGTTGGAGAACTTCCAAGGTTATACTCGTGACATCAAGAAGACGCAGATGATGCATCGCAACGGCAAGTATCAGTATATGGACAATGCTGATTTCGCAGCTGTCAACCTCCCTTACGGTAATGGTTCTTACTCCATGACCGTGATTTTGCCTAACCGTGGCAAGTCGATAGATGAGGTGATGGCAGGTTTGGATGCCAAGAAAGTTAGCGAGTTGGGAAGAAGTATGGATGAGTGTGTGGTTGACCTCAAGTTGCCTCGTTTCACCATCTCTCAGGAAACAAGCCTCAATGACATCATCAGCAAGTTGGGCGCACCGACCATGTTTACCAGTGGTGCCGACTTCTCCAATTTTGCATCTGGTAACCTGAGCATCTCGAAGATGCTGCAGAAGGCGAAGATCGAGGTGAGCGAGGAGGGAACCAAGGCTTCGGCTGTGTCGATGGCGATGGTGGCGATGACGGCTTTGCGCCCTGAGCCACGAAAGGTAGAGTTTCATGCCAATCGTCCATTCATCTATATGATTACGGAGCACAGCACGGGTGCCATCTTGTTTATGGGACAATATACGGGTTCTGAACTCTAAGCCTTATATATAAATATAATAAGGTGTAAAAGTGTGAGGGTAGGGCGCAAAAGGTAAGGAAACACAGAAAAGTGCATTTTTTTGAAAAAATATTCAAGAAAAATTTGGTGGAACCGAAAAAAAGTATTACCTTTGCACTCGCATTTGAGAAACAATGTTTGTGATTCAGAAATGAGTCCTACCGGGAAGGTTGGGTGAGTGGCTGAAACCACCAGTTTGCTAAACTGACGTGCGGGTTACCGTACCGGGGGTTCGAATCCCCCACCTTCCGCAAACTTGTTTTGATAATGTACCGTTGGTCGATTCATCTAATGGTTAGGATACAAGATTCTCAATCTTGGCATAGGGGTTCGATTCCCCTATCGACTACAGAAGGTCTTCATCTCAAAAAGATGGAGATTTTTTTCTTTCTATTCTTTTGTCTCTTTTGTTTTCTTGTTTTATTGCATTAGGTTTGATTCCTTGTTTTTGTTTCTTTTACCCTAGATTCTTTGGCAGTTTCCTTATTTTGTCTTATCTTTGCAGCATGAAACAATTTGAACTTGTAAAAAAACGTATTGGTGCCATCGTGTGCAAGAAAGGTCTGGTGCGTCTTCTTGCTATGGGCTTGTTGGGCTCTCTCTCCATGGAGACTGCTGCCCAGCGATCCGAAATCCTCAGCCCTCGCATCGCCTCGCTGCAGGTGGTGGCTGGCGACAACTGGCAGTCCATGCCTGTGGTGGAACTGAATGGGCAGTCCATTCTGATCGCCTTTGACGACTTGACCCACGAATACCACCGATACACCTACAAGATAGAACATTGCGATGCAGACTGGAAGGTGTCGTCCGACCTCTTCGCCGGTGATTACATCTCTGGCTTCAATGGCGAACTGACCATAGATGACTACGACGAGTCGCTCAACACCAACCAACTCTATACGCATTATCGCCTTCGCCTGCCCAATTCAAATTGCCGCATCTCCATGAGCGGCAACTATCAGCTGACGGTCTTTGACGAGGATAACGACAGCCAACCTGTGCTTACGGCTCGCTTTATGGTGGTGGAGCTGAAGGTGAACATAGCCCTCGGCTATACCTCGAATACCGACATCGATGTCAACAAAAGTCATCAGCAGGTGAAGTGCTCCTTGCAATACGGCGACTTGCGCGTCACCGACCCGATGCGCCAGTTGAAGACCGTCGTGCTGCAAAATGGCAGATGGGACAATGCGGTCTGGAACGTGAAGCCTGACTATGTGAGTGCCGAGGGCCTGCAATGGTCGCATCTGCGAGACTTGGTCTTCCCGGCAGGTAACGTGTATCGCAAGTTTGAGATGCTCGACATGAACCATACGACGATGGGATTGGAGGAACTGAAGTGGGATGGCGATCATTTCCACGCCTTCGTCTTTCCGGATGAACCTCGCATGAGTTATGTTCATGATGAGGCGCCGCAAGGTTCGTTTTTCATCCGTAATAGTGATAACGAGGAGATAGACTATACTTCCGACTATGCGTGGGTACACTTCACGCTCAAGGCGCCTCGCCAACAAGGGGAAGTCTATCTGAATGGTGACTGGACGCACGACCAATTCTTGCCAAGTTATCGCATGGAATATGATGAGGAAACGGGTTCTTATCAAGGACGAGTGCTCCTGAAACAAGGATATTACAGTTATCAATATCTCGTGCTTCGTGACGATGGTTCCACGATGCCGGTATCTACCGAAGGCAGCTTCTTCCAGACGGTCAACAAGTATCAAGTGCTTGTCTATTATCGTGGACTGGGGGATCGCACGGATCGCCTGGTGGGTTTCAAGGAAATCAAGTAGGCGACTTGTGCAAGTCGGCTAAAAGTAAGTAAGAAGAAATCAAGATGAAACGTAAATTATATATGGTATTGTTGGCGCTTGCGATGGCTTGGTCCGTGCAAGCGCAAAGTTTGTTGTGCAACCAGGTGGCTCCCAAGTATGAGGTGCGTGCGGTGTGGTTGACGACCATCGGTGGCATCGACTGGCCGCACTCCTATGCGCAGTCGGCTCATTCGACAGAGAAGCAAAAGCGAGAGTTGACGGACATCCTTGACCGTCTTCAGGCTGCGCATATTAATACGGTGCTCATTCAGACGAGGGTGCGTGGCACGATGATTTACCCCTCTGCCTATGAGCCGTGGGATGGTTGTTTGTCGGGCTTTCCGGGCAAAAGCCCTGGCTACGATGCCTTGAAGTTTGCCATTGATGAGTGTCATAAGCGAGGGATGGAGTGCCATGCCTGGGTGGTGACGATACCTGTGGGCAAATGGAATGGGCTGGGGTGCAAGTCGCTTCGCAACAGGTTTCCTGGGCTCATCCGCAAGATAGATGCCGATGGCTATATGAATCCGGAGGACACACGCACTGGCAACTATCTGGCGAAAATCTGTGGCGAGATCACCCGAAACTATGATGTCGATGGCATTCATCTCGACTATATCCGTTATCCGGAGAATTGGAACATCAAGGTGAGCCGTGACAAGGGACGGCAATATATCACGAGCATCGTACAGAAAATACATGCTGCCGTGAAACAGGCGAAGCCTTGGGTGAAGATGAGTTGCTCGCCAATCGGCAAGTATGATGACTTGACTCGCTATTGGAGCCATGGCTGGAATGCCAATACCAAGGTGTGCCAGGATGCGCAAGGGTGGTTGAAGTCGGGTTTGATGGATGAGCTCTTTCCGATGATGTACTTCCGCAACGAGCAGTTCTTTCCCTTTGCCAATGACTGGGCTGAGCAAAGCGATGGCAAAATCGTCGTGCCGGGACTCGCCATTTACTTCCTCGACCCAAAAGAGGGGAAATGGAAGATAGGTGATGTTACCTCGGAGATGTGTCACTTGCGCAACCTAGGATTGGGATATGCTTTCTTCCGCAACAAGTTTTTCCTCGACAACAAGCAGGGCATCTATGATTTTACGGCGAAAGAATTCAATCATTATCTCTCGTTGGTGCCTCCGATGACTTGGGCGAGTGATAAGAAATTGCAGTCGCCTGCATCTTTTCAGGTTTCCAGAAATGGGGGAGAGGTCGTTTTGACTTGGAAAAATAGGTCTTCGTATGAGGATGGAACGCCAGTCGTGACTCCCTATATATATAATAATGTATATGCGAGTCGTTCTTATCCGGTCGATGTGACGGATGCGAGAAACTTGATTTCGGCGAGAAAAATGGAAAATGGACTCGCTTTGGAGGGGCTTGACGACGAACAACCCTTGTATTTTGCCGTTACTTCCATGGATGGATATGGCAATGAGAGTACGCCGACGCAAGAAAATTCCACTTTTGATGGCATGAAGCGAGGTGAATTTGGAAAAACTCGATGGTTGAAGTGTGACGGGAAAAGCGTGAAGTTGCCTTCGGAAGCAAAAAATGTGGATGCAACGTGTTTTTTGTTCGAAACCCTGCAAGGAGAGGTGGTAAAGAGCGCTTTTGCGAAAGATAACATGTTGAGCGTCAGTGGACTTAGCGAGGGTATATATGTGGTAAAAAGCCTCAATAAAAGGGGTGTTTCGCATAGTCTCGGAACCTTCATTTACAAGAAATTTCAAAAAAAATAGAAAAAAGTTGCCGAAAAATTTGGTGGAATCAAATAAAAGCAGTA
>FR893238.1 GCA_000436035.1 Prevotella sp. CAG:732
AGATTAGCATAGTTGTTAAACTTTGGATTCGCAATAAGAAATTATTGGAGGAAGCTTATGCCTAAGTATTTTGATTTGTTTATGAAGTGGTCTGAGATGAGTAACAACGGCTTTTATGGTGAAAAATAAGGGGGCGTAATATACATAAAAGGTGTGTCCACCCATCGCTCAAAAAGATAAAGATTACCAAATTATACCCTAGGGTATAATACCTTTGGGTATAATTTAGTATTTTTTGCACCCAAACTTCCACTATCGAATCACGACCTTCTTGATGGTTCCATCCGCATAACGGGCGAGATAGATACCTGGAGATGGAGCTGTCACCTGGACGCCACCCAAGGTGTAATAAGCTACGATGGACGAAGAGCGAGAAGCAGAAATCTCTTGGATACCAGATGTGGACGCATCGGTCACCTTCACTTCGTCCAAAAAGAAACGACCACTCCCTGCCGTAAAGGTCACCTTTACATTACCAGTAGCAGTAATCTTGACGTCATAGTCTGTCCACGCACCCCTCGTCATCGTGACAGAAGACTGAGATAGCGTACCATTCGACACTGACAGTTTCAGGTTTGTACCATCCTTGCTTCCATCCCATCTTGCAGCCTTGAAGGTAAGGATGGCAGAGCCATTGACGGTGAATGAAGGAGATGTGATATTGCCAGCAGTTCCCGACTTACCTAGGCGAACACATTTATTTGCTTCATAAATGGTGCTGGTGCTAGTCCACCCAACCACATCATAATTATCCTTAGATGCAGTAGCACCAGCTATGTTTCCACTAAATTTACCATCATTGCCACCAGTTCCAGTACACTTATTGAATGATTCATGAAGCATCGTAGAACCTGAAGGAGTCACAGGCGTATCTGGATTTTCTTCTTGCACATCTTTAGACAAGGTGAAAGAAGCCGTACCATCTGAAGCGATGGCGATGTCCTTGATAGCCACATGCATATACTTGCTTCCATCGCTATTCGCATTATATAAGGTGGAAGCAGGACTGGAAGTCTTTGTCAAAGTATTGTTGCTTCTATAGGGATACAAATCACTTGAATCACCATAATCAGAAGAAGAGTTACCTGCACGGAAGATAGTAAGCCTCTGGTGGTCGTTCGTCTTTGTATTTCCGTTTGCATCCTCATACTTCCCGGAGGTATTAGGCATGTTCCAATCCCAAATGTCAGCATCATAATCCACATGAGTAATCATCAAGCCTGAGGCAGGCAAATAGGAATCCCATCCTGTCTTCTGACGATTCTCCAAGATATAGTATTCGTCTTTATGTCCCTTGTTCTTGATGATATAGGCATCTCCATCTGCACTCATCGGCTGTACGCCTACTATGGAAGTCTCCTGCTCAATATTCGTCATATCTTTGAGAGTGAGCCAGCCGCACTCAGCTTTCTCGTAAGCCGAATAACCTGCTGGGCATTTGCTATCTCCATTATAGCTGCCAGAGCACATCAAGTCGAAATCCCCCATACCAAACCAGCCTGCATAGCCTGTATCATAAAGGTCGGGGAAGCCCATGCAATGAGAGAACTCATGACAGAATGTACCGATTCCATCAAGATTGCCATCACCATTCAATTCGCTACTACAAGCGTAAGTATCCACCGTTACGCCATCCAATGAGAGTGACTTTCCATAATCGGAAGCAGAAAGATAGTGCATGTGAGGCCAAACGGTATCGTGATCTTTATCATAGCTTGCCTCGCCATGCCCTGCATAGAGCACGAACACTTGATCCACCTCGCCGTCGCCATCCCAATCATACTTCGAGAAGTCAGTTCCATGTTCATGTGCCCAAAGACAAGCCTCAGCCACCATCTGACCAGCTCTCACATCATTGTCATTGGAATTTTTTCCATAATAAGCATAAGTATGCTGAAGTTGACAGATGCCAGCCACATCGAAGTCTAGTTCGAACAGTCCGTGGCTCTGAGCCTTGAAATAATCCTTGATGGAGCCTCTAAAATTATTGCCCGAATAGTTTTCGTCATTGGCAATGCGCTCATACAAGGCTAAATCATGACCACTTTTGAACTTAGAGTTAGTAAACTCAGCCAAGATAACCAAGCCTTTCTTGGTACCTTGGAACACATTGCTCGCCTGAGCCTTTCTGAGCATCCTCTTCTGTCGTCCTTGCGCTTGTGCCCTGCGAACAGCAGCCCTTCTCTGGGCTGTCACCTCATCCGTCATCTTGCGATAAAGACCGGTGGATTCATCCTGTACATACTTTGTACCATCCTCTGATACATAATAATGCAAGAACTCATCGCCTACTAGCTGAGCCTTGACTTCGGTTCCATCCACTAAGGACAAGGAACACCAAACGCCTCGTTTGGCAGGCACAGCCCATACGGACAGAACCAAGCACAACAAGGCGTTCAAAATGAATATTCTCTGTTTCATATTCCAATCATTAAAATATTTCAACAGTCCTATTCCATATTATATATATATGTAGAATCTGACTTTATTTCAAGACAATCTTGCAGTCGTCCAAGCTCTCCACGGTGGCAAGAGCCTCATAGCGCATTCCCTGTGCACGCAAGAAGTCGCCACCATGCTGGAATGCCTTCTCGATGATGAAGCCCATCGCCTCTATCTTGGCACCTGCCTGCTCACAAAGATCCATCACACCCTTGGAGGCATTACCATTGGCGAGGAAGTCGTCGATGAAGATGACATGGTCATCAGGAGTCAGATAGCTGTTGCTGACACATACCGTATAATCACGGTCCTTGGTAAAGGAGTGAACGACTGATGTGATCATGCCCTCCATGGTCTTAGGTTGTTTTTTCTTGACGAAGACCACAGGCAAGTTGGTCAGGTAACCCACCATGATGGCAGGAGCGATGCCAGAAGCCTCGATGGTGACAATCTTGTTGTACTTGATGTCCTTGAAAAGACGTACAAACTCCTTAGCCAAATCCATCATCAAGATAGGGTCCATCTGATGATTCACAAAGCTATCCACCTTCAAAATACCACCAGGAAAGCAACGGCCTTCCTTCATGATTCTTTCTTTTAATAAATCCATTTTTACTTGAATTATATTGTTCTTTTGATTTGATTTACTGATCCAAACTCCTTTTGGCTTACTTATCCAAGCTCTTTGGCAAGACCAAGTTGAGTACGACTGCCAGCAAGAAGACCACAGCCACGCAGTTGTCGGCGAAGACGGTGCGCACTATCTCTGGGAAGATGGCAAACATGCCCGTAGCCTGGGTAAAGCCGAGACCGACACTGAGCGAGAGACTCACAATGACCATGTTGCGCTGTGAGAATCCGCTGCGAGCCATCATACCGAAGCCGGCGAAGAGGATGCTACCAAACATCATGATAGTACAGCCACCCAAGACTGCTTGAGGTATCGTGGTCAACACATAGCCTATGGCTGGGAACACACCACCGATAATCATGATGATGGCACCCATGGCAATAGTAAAACGATTGACCACACCCGACATCGCTGCCAAACCTACGTTCTGGCTGAACGAAGTGATAGGTGTACAACCGAAGAGGCCCGATACGGAACTGACGAAACCATCGCAGCAAACTGCCGAACCCATCTCCTTGGTCTGAGGGTCACGCTTCAAGGCACTGTTGCAAAGAGCAGAAGTATCGCCAATCGTCTCAGTAGCAGACACGAGATAGACTGCGATGACCGAGAAGATGGCACCGACATTAATTTCTGGAGTAAAAGGCAAGAGATGTGGCAAAGCAATAAAGGAAAGGTTTGAGAGGCCACTGAAATCAACCATTCCCATGCAACAAGCGAGCACATAGCCCACAATCAGTCCGACAAGCACGGAGAGAGAACGAAGGAATCCCTTCGCAAAAATCTGACAAAGAAGACACGCCAACAGGGTAACAGTACCCACAATCCAGTTGTTCATACTGCCGAAGTCGGCTGCGCCCTGACCGCCCGCAAAGGAGTTGGCGCCAATAGGAAGGAGCGAGAATCCTATGGCTGTCACCACCGTAGCTGCCACCACATGAGGAATGAGCTTAATCCAATACTTGGCGAAAAGACCAAGCGTACCCTCCACAAGACCGCCGATGATGACCGCTCCCATGAGCACTCCCATGCCCTTGGCAGCCGCAATGCTGATGGCTAGCGAGAGGAAGGTGAACGAGATACCCATCACGATAGGCAGGCGAGAACCGATGCGCCATACAGGATAAAGCTGCACCAAGGTGCCGACACCGGCAATAATCATACAGTTTTGGATGAGCACAGCACTGACAGAGCTGTCTAGTCCGACCGCTCCTGCGAGAATCATGATAGGAGCGATGTTGCTTACAAACATGGCCAAGACATGCTGAAGGCCAAATGGGAGTGCTTTTCCGACGGGCACTCTTCCGTCCAGTTTGTAGAGATTTTCTATTGACTGTTCCATTGTCGAATATTGAGAATTTAATATAATTTCCGAATATTGCGACAAAAGTACAAATAAAATCTGAGATATTCGTAACTTTCTTGAAATAATTAGTAGATGAATACTACAATTCTTTTGGACTTTTGACATATTTTTATTACTTTTGCAATGAAATTCTGGGGCAATCTTACTATAATTAGTAGTAAAGAGTATTCATAAAGAATAAACGTGTATTCATAAAGTAACAAAAAGAAGGACTTATAAAGTAATAAAAAAGATGGAAAATCCATATATCACTCAATTCCCCGACTTGATGTCGGGCAAGAAAATCATGTATGTTCACGGTTTCCTCTCCTCTGGTCAGAGTGGAACGGTGAAGATGTTGCAAGAACTGATGCCTAACGCCACCCTCGTAGCTGAGGACATCCCTGTGCATCCTGAGGAAGCGATGGAGATGCTCCACAAGATGCAAGAGACGGAGAAGCCTGACCTCATCATCGGTACTTCCATGGGAGGTATGTACACCGAGATGCTCCGTGGCACCGACCGCATCCTCGTCAACCCTGCCTTCGAGATGGGCGACACGATGAGCAGCATGACGGGCAAGCAGGTGTTTCAGAACCCGCGCAAGGATGGTGTGCAAGAGCTGATGGTGACGAAGGGACTCATCAAGGAATACCGAGACATCACCACCCATTGTTTCCAAGACATCACCCCTGAGGAACAAGACAGAGTGTATGGTCTCTTCGGCGACAAAGACCCAGTGGTGCATACCTTCGACATCTTCCATGAGCATTATCCGAATGCCATCCGATTCCATGGCGAGCATCGTCTCATCGACAAGGTTGCCTTCCACTACCTCTGTCCTATCATCCGTTGGATAGACGACAAGCAGAATGGCAAGGAGCGTCCTATCGTGTATATCGACTTCGATGCCTTGCACGATAGTTACATGAAGGCTACAAGCAGCATGCACAAGGCCTACGAGATGCTCATACAATATTATAATGTATATATCGTAGCCTCAGCACCTACCAACGACCATGAGTATATGGCGAAGGTGCAGACGTGGGTAGAGGAATACCTCTCAACCCCTGCCTACAACCATATCCTCTTCACCAACCAGAAGCAGTTGCTCTATGGTGACTACTTCATCGACCCTAAGCCTTGCGATGGTTTCATGGGTACGAGCATCGAATACGGAAGCGATGATTTCAAGACTTTCGAGGAGATCATCACCTTCTTCGAGAGATTGGGAGGACAGTAATTAATATTCCGTCTTGCTGGAGTTCTCTTCCCACATACGGAAGGCACCCAACGCTTCATCACGCAAGAGGGCGACCATTGGGCGATGGCGGTCTTCTATCTTTCTACCAATCTCCTCATAAATGAACTCGTCGTCGAAGCCGATCTTTGCCGCATCCTTTCGGTCGTTGGCATAATAGATTCGGTCGAGGTGCGCCCAATAGATGGCACCCAAGCACATCGGACAAGGTTCGCAAGAGGTATAAATCTCGCACCCCTCCAGGTTGAATGTCTTCAAGGCACGAGTTGCCTGACGAATGGCATTCACCTCGGCATGGGCGGTAGGGTCGTTGTCGATGGTGACGCTATTGGAAGCCTCAGCCACGATGATTCCGTTCTTGGCGATGACTGCCCCGAAAGGACCACCGCCATTCTTCACACTATTCTCGGAGAGCGCAATGGCTCTACGCATCAATTCTTCTTTTGTCATATTTCTTTTTCCTTTTTACTTGTTAAACGAATCACATATTTAATCGTAAAACGATTCTTTATTCCCCATATCAACAAAGGGGGGGCTACAAAATTACGAAAAAGAATTGAAAGCACAAGTTTTTCAAGAGAAAAAATACACTCCTCCCACCTTTCCGCCGCATTTTCTCTCGTTAATTATCCATAATTATAAATACCTTTATTATAAGAGTATTTATAATTTTTGTAACTTTGCAGCATTCATCAAGCTAGAAACGACTATGGACATACCCTTTATTTATGGAAGACTCGCTGAGAAAGAGAGTTTTATCGACAGAGTAGAAGACAGAAGGGAACTGAAAAACTTCCTTCGACATGGCATCAACGTCATCTTGGTTTCACCAAGAAGATGGGGAAAGTCGTCACTTGTCAGAGCATCTATGGATGAATTGGTGCAAGAAGAGAACAAGACAAAAGTTTGCTTTATGGATGCTTCCAAGATTCATACCGAGGAGGAATTCTACAACAAGTTTGCCTCTATCGTCATCCAGGGAGTTTCATCATCCTTGGAACAGAAGCTATCCGATCTGGTGAAGTTCATCAATCGTTTCACTCCAAGTATCACCATCGCTTCCGACCCGATGAATAGTGTCGAGGTCAACTTGAAGGTGAATCCCATGAAGGAAAGTCCAGAGAATATCCTGCAACTTCCTGAAAAGATAGCCGAGGCAAAAGGTATCAAGGTCATCGTTTGCATTGATGAGTTCCAACAACTCGCCAACATCCCAAGCTGGAAGAACCTAGAGGCGATGCTGAGAGCTGAATGGCAGTTGCAGCACCACACCACCTACTGTCTCTATGGCAGCAAGATGCACATGATGAAGGACATTTTCAACAAGGCAAGTAGTCCGTTTTTCAAGTTTGGTCAACTGATGAACCTCAAAAGAATCGCCAAGGAATATTGGATTCCATACATCGTGAGCAACTTCGAGAAAACAGGGAAGACTATCTCTGAAGAGTTGGCAGAATGCCTTTGCGAAAGAGTGCAATACAATTCTTGGTACGTTCAGCAATATTGTTTTTTCCTATGGTCGCATACCGAAAAAGAGGTGACACAAGAACTCCTCGACCAGCAACTACAACTGGTCTTAGACACCAACGAAGACTTATTCTTGACGGAAATGGATGAGCTTACCCCGACTCAAATTGGCATGTTGAAGGCCATCGCATCAGGAGAAAAGCATTTCAACGCCAAGGATGTCGTAGAGAAATATGGTTTGGGACAACCTCAAAGCATCACTCGCAACAAGAAGGTCTTAGTAGAGAAGGATCTTGTAGAGAAACATATTCAAGATTTCTCATTCGTCGATCCTGTCTTCGAGCTTTGGCTGAAGAGAGAATACAACATTTTACCATAA
>FR893239.1 GCA_000436035.1 Prevotella sp. CAG:732
TATGTGTATGTACGTCTAATAGAGTCTTCATTATTCTTTTAATTTCTTGCTTTCATAAAAAAATTAACCGATATTGTCGTTATTTTTATTGATAGTTGCGTATTCTTACCTCGATTCCACTTCCTTTCAGCAGTTCTTCCACCTTATTGATATGTGTCTCACCATAATGGTAGGCGCTTTTGCCAAGGATTTTTTCGCAGTTGAGGTTGGTGATGATGCGAGTGCCTGCCTTGGTCATAATAAGTGGCATTAATATCGTTTTTATCCATTTCATATAGCAAGATAATTTTAAAGGTTCCACATCATGTTTAACATGTCTATGGCTGATGGTGAGCGAAATACGTTCTCTCTGAAGCTGGCAATGGCTTCCTTGGAAAGATTATCCTCAAAAGAATTTACCAAGAAATCAGCCTCCAACAAGATTCTGTGGTCTTGTGAGGTAACATTTGTATAGGTGTGATGGTGGGCTATGAGCCAACAAATTCTCTCAGTTTGTTGCTCTGTGAAACCGCCCACCTCACATATCCTCTGCCACGCCTATCATGCGTGCAAAGTCATGTACCTTTACAAAATGTTGGATGCGTGGCACATCGCCACCATCATATTTTATCATCGCTCTCATCAAGAGCGATAGCTTTGTTTCTTGTTCTTTATCCATACTTTTGGCTTTTTCTTATGGCAAAAGTACTGAAAAAATCAGAAATAAGCAAATCTTTGCTGAGAAATGCAATCATAAGCCACAATTATAAAGCAAAAAAGCCGGACTTCCTTTGAAATCCAGCCTTTTAGGTAAACTATCAATCTTCCACTCTTCCAAAAATCTCCTTCCATTCCTCTGGTGAGTATGCTGCGGCAACTGCCAGCATAGTTACGAAAACAATATAAATTCCTTTCGGAGTTTCAAGAGCAGATGTTGAATGTCTCCAGTACTTAGTATGGAATACTGCAGTACATAGTATGGAATACTCCAGTACTTAGCATAGAATACTCCAGTACGCTGTAGGGGGTACTGAGAATGAGTACTGGAAGAGAATTTTGAAGGTGTTGTATCATAATAATTCCCTTGCTATCCAAGCACAAGCCTCCGCATCAGCCAAGGCGTTGTGATGCTGTGTGAGGTCATAACCGCAATATGCCGCAACCGTCTCTGCCCATACTTCCGGAAACACCCTGGCATTCATGGTGTCTTCCATGGTCAGTCCATGCACTTGCGTGTTCCAGTAGGAGTAATACTCAGGCTCAGGCTTGATGAGGGAGTAGTAGCTATCCACTATCTCGCCATTCCTTACGATTACGATACCCACGGAGCAAACGCTGCTACGCTCACTGTTGGCTGTCTCAAAGTCTATTGCTGCAAAATCTTTCATGTTGTCAAAGTTTCTTGTTTTGTTATGAAATCCTAATCAGTTCATTGATAACAGCTGCAAAGTTACAAGAAATCTGAAACAAATCGTGTCATACATCGAAGATATTTCTCCCATGTCATCATCTTTTGCAATCATTTTGCGAAATTATCCCATAAAGGTTTGGAAGAACCGATTCTTTTCATTACTTATGCACTTGTCATTCTGCGGATTGCTGGCGATGAGTCGCTGGCGTGAATCCAAGGCTTGGCCTATTTTAACAAGAAAGACGTTTGCTTTACGTTTTCTTCTGATTCAATTGAAACCAAGGAAATTTCAAAATGGCAGGTTTTGAATGTGTTGCAACTTGTGAGCTATTGCCACGAAGAATTGCAATTCAAAGATATAATCACAAATGTAGATATGATAGTGGGTACATTTGTGGTGATATGACATTGGATGAAACCAAGGTAAAACTCGATAGGGAATTTGCTTTTTGGCAAAAGAACCATAAGGTGAAAGAGTTGGATGTCTTGATTGCAACGCCTCCTTGTCAAGGAATGTCTTATGCCAATCATAAGAAGACCAATCAAGAGCGTGAAATGAAGCGTAACTCATTGGTTGTGGAATCTCTCGTGATGACAAAACGTCTGAAACCACGGTTCTTTGTCTATGAGAACGTGAAGGCATTTTTGGGTACAGCTTGTCTTGATACTGATGGAAAATATAAATCCATAAAGGATGCCATCGCACAGAATCTTGATGGTAATTTCAATTGGTTTGCTTGATGGCAAAGTCGCAAACGATAGAAGATTATATCAAAGAGCATGGGGAGACTTTCTATACCAAAAAGTCATTTGTTCATGTTGTCAATACTGGCTTAGATACAAATAGATTAGAGGAGGATGCTTCTTTCTTGGAAATCAAAAAGTGCATCTACAATATATATAATGGTGTTCAATTTTCAAAAGACTTTGTTCGGTATGAGAGTGTTGCCAATGTTCATCATTGATTACTTCATTAAAAATGAAAATCAAATTAAGAGAAATGTGGGTGAGACTTCAAACGCCTCACCCACATGTTGACCATATTTTTTGTGAGATTTATCCCAAGATTTGGGAAGCGTGCTCCTTTACCTTGATTTCCTTAGGCCCGATGATGCGAGTGATGGTTCCAGTTTCATCAGCGATGAAGGTGGTGCGGAATACGCCCATGGAAACCCTGCCGCACATTTTCTTCTCCCCGAATACGCCCAGTTCGTTGACCAAGACCTTCTCTGTGTCGCAAATGAGGGGGAAGGGGAGGTTGTTCTTCTCAATGAACTTCTTATGGCTCTTGGCATCTTGTGTGCTTACGCCAATCACCACATAGCCCAATGAGAGAAAACGCTCGTAGTTGTCACGCAGGTTGCAAGCCTCGTTGGTGCATCCTGGGGTGGAGTCACGAGGATAGATGTAAAGTACGATCTTTTTGCCGCTCAACTCAGCGAGCGTCCATTCTTTTCCGTCCTGGTCGATGCCAAGAACCTCTGGTAGTTTTTGTCCAATTTCCATTGTCTTCATATTTTAAGGGGTTAATGAATTATCTCTTGATGAAGTGGGGATGAGAAGCATCGCCATAGTCCTTGTCATACTTGAATCCTTCCAGCTCGAAATCCAATATGTCGGAAGGGTGGGAGAGGCGATTCTGAATGATGTGTCGGGTCATGGCTCCCCGGCAACTCTTGGCATGTACGCTCACCACCTTGATGGTGTCACCCTTATCCACATAGAAGAGTGGCTGAATGACCTTCACTTCCTCTTTCACTCGCTTCCAGTCAAAGAGGTGCTCAAACTCCTCGGTAGCCAAATGAATGAGTATGCCATATAGGAAGGAGCTGATGAAGAGGTGGTCTTGGGCAAACGCAAAGTCATCCTTGGAGAAGGTCTCAGCCTTCAGATATTTGTAGGCTTGGCCAAAGTAGGCGAGGATGGCAGGCATCTGCTCGCTTTCATTCCAAAAACTCTGGTATCTCTGTAGATTTTCTTGGGCTATGGCTTGGCTGCATTTGAGTTCCTTCATCAGATGCTTGGTGTCCCATGAGGACAGTTCCAAGGCAAACTTGCTAGCCTGTTCCTTATATGTAGGCTCACTCATCAAAGGCACTTCCACCAATGAAGAGGAGTTCATGATTTTTGCAGATGCTAAGAGTATTTGCATAATGTATCCCTTTATAAGCAGTTGATTGTTGTCACTTTCCTTTATTAATAATGTATATGCCCATTGTTGCCAAAGCACCTGCCAACACATACTTCCAGTAGAAACTCTCGCCCAGGCAAAGACAGGAGGTAATGGCTCCCACTACAGGAATCAGGGAATTGAAAATGGCAACCTTCCCTACAGGATTGCAACTTAACAGTTTGTTGTAAAGGGAGAAGCCGATGGTGGAGATGGCAATGAGCAAGAGTAGGTCGATAATGCCCATCAAGTTGATGACAGGAAGATTACCTCCTGCCAGTAAACCCGGAATCACCAACAAGGCTCCACCGATGCTCAGCGAATAGCCTGTGCCCACAAATACATCCATTCGCTTGTTCAAACCTCTGGTAAGCAGTGAGGCACTCGCCCCACAGAGCGCATTGAGGATGATCATGCCATCGCCCAGGAAGGTAAATCTGCCGCTGTCTTTTCCACCAAGATTCAAAGTGAGAATGACGAGAAATCCGATGGTACATCCCAATGCCTTCCTATAGGTCATCTTGTCACTTTTGAAGAAGATGCAAGCAAGGATGACCACCGTGAATACACTCATGGAGTTGAGTATCGCCGAACGTGCTCCTGCATTGTGTGACAAACCAAAGTAGAAGAAGGCATAGTGCAAGGTGGTGTTGAGCAGGGAGTAGAGGAGGATGAACCATGCGTCCGCAGGCTTTCTGATACCGAACTTGCGATGGGATGGCTTGGCAATGGCAAGGATGATGAGTCCAGAGATAAAAAATCTGATGCCGGCAAACAACATCTTGCTGCCAGTCATGTCGGGCTGTATGCCAAAATCCCTCATTCCCATTTTGATGAGTGGGTAAGCCCAACCCCATGCGATGGCTGCGGTGAGGGCAAAGACCACCACCCAAAGTGGACGTTGGAAGATGCTTCTTTTTTCTATCGTTTCTTGTGTCAATGTCATTTCCTGCAAGGTGCTGAAGGCAT
>FR893240.1 GCA_000436035.1 Prevotella sp. CAG:732
TGTCGGCTGATGTCCACCATATAGTGCATCGAAGGAATGCATTTGCCTGTCGTATTGAATGTCCTCATCATACTCGTGTCTCTTGTTGTCTTTAGGTTGCAAACTTACGAAAAAAATGTGGGATGAGCAAACATTTAACCAAATTATTTCTATTTTCCTTGCGATTATTGGAATAAATATGTATCTTTGCAATCAAAATTCGCGATAGTGCGAAAACGACATCATAATTTCATTTATATGCCAGAATTCATTAACCCACGTGTCGATTGGGCTTTCAAGCGCATTTTCGGCACAGAAGACACCAAGGAGTGTCTTATCACGTTCCTCAACGGAGTATTTGAGGGCGAGTTTGTAATCAAGGACGTGAAGCATCTGAAAACGGAGCAGACACGTCATCAAAAGCGAGAGCGAGGAGTCATCTTCGACGTGGCATGCGTCACAGACGATGGACGTCACATCATCGTGGAGATGCAGAAGAAGGAGCAACGTTACTTCGTGGATCGTGCGCTCTATTACTCTTCCAAGGCGATTGTGGAGCAAGCCCAGCCTGGCGAGTGGGACTTCCACCTGACACCAGTCTATACCGTGTGCTTCATGGACTTCATCGCCGAGACAGGCATCCCTTGCCAGTTCCGAACCGACATCGGTTTCGGATTGCTCGAAGAGAAAGGTTCGATGCTGGATGAGCCAACTGAGCCTCTGAGTTATGGCTCAAAAGGGCAAGACGAGCAACAGGGATGCGACGCAAAGACGCAAGCGAGACAGCTGGGATGTGACGCAAAAGAGCAAGCAAGTCAGCTTGTGCCTCACAAGCGCAGACAGACTTCAAAGACTAAAAGGTCGAAGGCTTGGCAGCTTTCGGGTTTGCGATATGGCTTCGAGAAGATGAGAGTGGT
>FR893241.1 GCA_000436035.1 Prevotella sp. CAG:732
GACGAACCTTGGGAGTTTCCACCTCTACAGGTCTTTTCTTAAAGGCCTCGGCTACAACCTCAAATCTCAAATTAGCCATTCTTTTATTGTGTTTTATAAGTTTGCGAGTGCAAAGTTAGTAATTTATTAGCAAAATGCTATAACTTTACAGATTTTTTATGCAAAAAAGAGGTAAAAAAGAGAAAGTCTTGACACTTTTGCTAGGATTACCCTCCACAACAAAGAACTGAAAGCGAAAAGGCTACCCGACACAGAGGGCTTAAAAGGCAAAAGTTCCGACCAACGGCAAATGGTCGCTATAACCTCCCAAGTACCTAGGTCCGAGATAGGTACGGAAAGGCTTTTTACCGCCATACTTTTCATCCTCTTGCAACAAGAAAGGAAGGTCGCCTATTTCACATCCTTTCATTTGCCGATACAGAGAATGGCTGCACAACATCTGGTCGAGGCTATTCCATTCCCCATGATAGCGGTAAGTTCCTTTTGCCCCATTCCTTCCCTTGGCACTCTTACTTATATTAATAAGGTGATGCTGCTCCAGTTGTTTCAAGGCAGGCGAGTCGTGATAATCATTGAAATCGCCTGCTATGAGAATTTTGGCAGAAGCATTCAGTGCATAGAGAGAATCCACGGCTTGCCCCAACGGGCTTGCCACCTGCAAACGATAGGGACGGGAAGCCTCCTCGCCACCTCGCCTACTAGGAGCATGGACCACAAAGACATGGAGCGTGTCGTCACTGATGAGCACTCCCTTAGCATAGAGGATGTCACGGGTAGGACGCATGTCTGGTAACCGTTTCACACGGATGGAATGATGGTTCAATAGCCGAAAAGACATCGGTTGATACATCAAAGCCACATCGATGCCTCGTTCATCAGGCGAAGAGGTCATCACATACTCATATCCTGCCTTTCGCAACAACGAACGCTTGGTAAGGGCTATCATCGCAGAGTCGTTCTCCACCTCGCAAAGGGCTATCATATCAGGCAGACACCAGTCTATACCTTTATTATATATAGGCATGCCTTGTTCTGCTCGTTGCTCATTTTGCAGGCTTTCGCTCTGCAAATCATCACCTCGCGGATTCAATTCTCCCAAAGCAATGATTTCCTGCGACAGATGATTGACTTTCTTCCAATATCGAGTACGTGTCCAATGGTAACTACCATCGGGCAGGAACTCCGTATCGTTCTTGAGCGAGTCATGGACGGTATCAAAGAGGTTTTCACAGTTCAACTCAACGAACGTGAAAAAGGAAGACAACAAAAGGGAGAGAAATATCATACAAAAGATTAAAAAGTAAATAAACGACTAGTATATACCTTCATTTCAATAGGAGAAAACTCGTTTTTCTGCATTATCTCCATCAGAGAACGCAGATTTTCTTTATTTTCTCTTTGCCAAGTCAGATTTTTCCACTATCTTTGCAAACGGATTGTGGGAATCTTGCCATCTTTCCCCATTCCAGCATCCCAAAGGGTTCCATAGTTTAATGGATAGAACGGAGGTTTCCTAAACCTTTGATCCGAGTTCGATTCTCGGTGGAATCACTTGTCGATGGACTCAGCAATCATAAGCATATTGAGCTTTAAGCTGATATAATAAAAAAGGTCGCTTCCTTAACGGAGCGACCTTTTTTATTATATCTGAATCATTTACTTGTTAGCTACGACCTCTGCCTCTACAGCTGGCTCTTCCTTAATCTTACGACCGAGAACGATGTAAGCGATAGGAGAAGCGATGAAGATAGAAGACAAGGTACCGAATACTACACCGAGAATCATTGCGAATGAGAAGCTGCGGATGCTGTCACCACCGAGGATGAAGATACAGAGCAACACGAGCAATGTTGTGGTAGATGTATTGATGGTACGTGCCAATGTCTCATTGATAGAAGCATTGAAGATCTGCTGTACATCACCCTTTGGATGCAAGTTGAGGTTCTCACGGATACGGTCGAACACAACCACCTTATCGTTGATAGAGTAACCTACCACTGTCAGGATAGCACCGATAAAGGTCTGGTCGATCTCCAATGAGAATGGTACCAAGCCCCACAAGAGTGAGTAGAATCCGATAACGGTCAAGGCATCGAATGCCAAAGCTACTGTAGAACCTACAGAGAAGGCTACGTTGCGGAAACGGATCAAGATGTACAAGAAGATGGCAATCAAAGCGAAGATGACGCTATAGATAGCACCCATTGTGATGTCCTTAGCTACAGAAGGACCTACCTTTGTACTACTGATGATAGAACCACCCTGACGGATGTCTGGGTTCTTGAATGCCTCAACATTCTTCTGAGATACCAAACCTGACTTCTTCAATGAGTTGTAGAGGATTGTCTCTGCCTCATCATCTACTGTAGGGCTGTTGCTCTCAATCATATAGTTGGTAGATACACGGATCGTCTTACCGTCTGTACCGATGGCAATGGCACTTGTGTTAGCCTTTGTTCCATCTGCATTCACGAATGCGTCACCGAGGATAGCACGAATCTGCTCTGGCTCAACTGGGTTCTCGAATGCCACAACATAGTTGCGACCACCAGTGAAGTCGATACTCTTGCTCAAGCCACGTACCAAGAAGCTACCTACGAATACTACAGCAGCAATGATAGCTACAGTGAAGGTGGTCTTGTACATTGACATGAACTTGTACTTCTTACCCTGCATCAAGTTGCGAGAGAAAGCGGTAACAAACTTAGTGTTCATCCAACGATCCTTAGCCAACTGATGGTCGAATACCAAACGAGTCAAGAACACAGCTGTGAAGAATGAAACGATGATACCGATAATCCAAGTAGTAGCGAAACCACGGATAGGACCTGTACCTGTTACCAACAAGATAACACCAGTAATCAAAGATGTCAAGTTGGAGTCGAAGATAGCAGAGAAAGCGTTGCCATAACCAGCAGCTACAGCCTGCTTCATACCCTTGCCACCGCGAAGCTCCTCCTTGATACGCTCAAAGATAAGCACGTTGGCATCGACGGCAGTACCCAGAGACAAGACGATACCGGCGAGACCTGGCAATGTCAAGGCTGCCTGGAACGACGTCAAGATACCCAAGGTAAAGAACACGTTGACAATCAAGGCGAGGTTAGCCATCATACCTGCTGTCACATTATACATGATAACCATGTAAATCATCAACAAGATGAAAGCGACAACGAATGAGATGATACCCATCTGGATAGACTGAGCACCGAGTGTAGGACCTACAACCTCCTCCTGAACGATACGAGCAGGAGCTGGCATACGACCAGACTTCAAGGTGTTGGCCAAATCCTTGGTATCCTCAATAGTGAAGTTACCAGTAATCTGAGAGCTACCACCAGCAATCTCACCACTTACGCGTGGTGCAGAATAAACAACTCCATCCAAAACGATAGCGATAGCCTTGCCCGCGTTGGCCTTAGTCATCTGAGCCCACTTACGAGCACCTTCTGTATTCATCTTCATACTTACGCAAGGAGCACCTGTATTTGGATCGAATTCATCCTTGGCATCAGTGATGACATCACCCTCCAATGGAGCACGACCTGTGGTGGTTGTCACCTTCAAGGCGTGAAGCTCATAGATATTCTTTACATTCAAATGGTCTGCTGGCTTAGCACTCCAAAGCAACTTCAAGTCAGATGGCAAAACCTGCTTAGCTACTGCAGAGTAAATCAACTTGTTGATGGCAGCTGTATCACGAACGCTAGCATAACCTACTGTGCTCAAGCTCTGACCACCAGTCAACTGCAAACGAGCCAACAATGGGTGAGCCTTGATAGCAGCGGCGTTCTGAGCCTCGGCACTCACCTTGGCACTAGCGTCATCGCTCTTCTTGAGGTTCAACTTAGGAGCAGCCTTAGTAGGCTCAGCCTTTGCGACTTCATTCTTGGCAGAATCAGCAGCTACAGTATCCTTAGCCTCATTGTCACCATTGGCAAGACGAGTGTCAAGCTGCTGGAGATAAGGAGCGATCTCCTCTGAGTTATATGTCTCCCAGAATTCAAGGTTGGCACTACCCTGGAGCATCTTACGCATACGCTCAGGCTGGCTGATACCTGGCATTTCTACCATGATACGACCCTGCTGACCTTCCAACTTCTGGATGTTAGGCTGT
>FR893242.1:0-12002 GCA_000436035.1 Prevotella sp. CAG:732
GATAGGGAAGTCCTTGAAACGGAGGTCGGCTGTACCGATGTCCTGAGTCATATAGACAGAGGTGCCGTCGGAACGGAGCAAGAGCTTCTGGTCGAGACCCTCGTCGGTGAGGTCAGCCCATACACTGTTGTCGTCCTTGCGGAAGAAGAGCCCCTTCTCCAAGCCTTCCTCTACCTTCTTCTTACCCTCAAGATAAGTATTTGACTCATAATATATCTTGTCGAAGCCTACGCCCATCATCTTGTAGGTCTCGTCGAAGCCAGCATATACCCAGTTGTTCATCTTCTGCCAGAGGGCACGAACCTCAGGGTCGCCATGCTCCCACTTCACGAGCATCTCGTGAGCTTCCTTGATGAGAGGAGCCTCTGCCTTAGCCTTCTCTGTGGCAGCCTCTTCCTCCATGCCTTCCTTGATGTATTGCTCCTTGAGCTGAGCGATTTCCTCACGATAGTGCTTGTCGAAGGCTACGTAGTAGTCGCCGATGAGGTGGTCGCCCTTCTTGCCGGAAGTCTCTGGAGTCTCGCCGTTGCCCCACTTGAGCCAAGCGAGCATGGACTTGCAGATGTGGATGCCACGGTCGTTGACGATGTTGGTCTTGATCACCTTGTTGCCGTTGGCTTCCATGATCTGGGCCAAAGACCAACCGAGGAGGTTGTTGCGCACGTGACCGAGGTGGAGAGGCTTGTTGGTGTTAGGAGAAGAGTACTCGATCATCACGAGTGGACTGTTCTCAGTAACAGGCTTCTCACCGAATTTCTCGTCAGCATGGATGGTATTGAGGAGTCCTACCCAAGCGGCAGGTGCGATAGAAAGGTTGAGGAAACCTTTTACCACATTGAAGTCAGCGATGACGTTGCTGCAATTCTTCTTCAAGTACTCGCCGATTTCCTGTGCAGTATCCTCAGGCTTCTTCTTAGACATCTTGAGGAATGGGAACACGACGAGGGTAAGGTTACCTTCGAAATTACTCTTGGTCTTCTGCAGGGCAACCATCTTCTCTGGTACGTCCTGACCGTAAAGCTCCTTCACCGCTGCGATGACCGAGCTGATGATTTCGTTTTCTATCTTCATTATTATTATATATCTCTTTTTACCGGTAAATATCTTTCTTTGTTGTTGCTTGTCGGATGGGCTAACGGGTAGCCCTCATCTGATAAGCGGCTGCAAAATTACAAATAATAATTGAATTGTGCAAAGAAAACTGTTGCTAAAATCTTGTTGTGAGAAGAAAAAGGCATTTTCTCTGCACGATGTTGGGATGAATAGCTGTTGATAGGATGGCTTATCCTTCGAGGATGATTCCAGCCACATCTTCCGGTGTGTCCCACAGGATGCCGTCTTGCAACTCATCGTCGGTAAAGCCATTGAGTGCCTCTCTGGCTTCCTTCTCGCTGAGTACCGGTGTTCCGTCTTCGTTCTTAGCATCGACCAGAATCTGATAGATTGCTGCTCTGTATTCTTCGATTGTCATCATCATTGTCGTTTGTTTTGTTTAATGTTTGTTGTTTGGTACAACTCCTTGTCGGAGCAGTATGTTGTTTCCAATAAGACATTGCAAAAGTAAGCATTTATCGCTGATTATCATCATATATTTTGCTAAAAATATTAAAAGCCCCCAATATATTACGTGATTGTAATATACGGGAGGCTTTTGGGATGAATGTTTACTATTACGACCGAGGCTTGTCGTCTATAGTGACCGAGGCCAGTCGTCTATTACGACTGCTTCGGGTCGTCTGTTGTAGCATCGTCTGATGGTTGTCAGATCTATCCCATACGTTACAATGTTACAGCGTTACAGTAAAATTTCTCCCTATCCATCCCCTAAAATACTCTTTATATTTATATATATATAAATATAATAGTAATTTTTCGTATATAGGAGGGGCGCATTTATTACTGTAACGCTGTAACATTGTAACGTCGATAGGCTTGACCTGTGATGGATTGTCCAATAATTAGGCGGTGGTGTCTAATTATTGGACAGTGATGCCTATGATGAATATCTTGTAAGTGATTGATAATCAGAAGATGCTACCTTTTGGCACGGCGATTGTCTTAATCTTGACAAAAAATGATAGACAATGAAAAGGATAGGATTATACATCGGATGCTTGGCTTTCGGCAGCTTGAACTGCTTGATGGCTTCTGCACAAACTAAAACCTGGGAACTTGACTCCTGTATGGCTTACGCCGTGGAACATGCCACGGATGTGAAGCGAGAGGTAGTCAATGCCCGACAACGCAAGCAAGATTATCAGAAGGCAGTGACCGACTTCTTGCCTTCGGTTGCTGGTGGTGTGCAAGGACAGTATGCTTGGGGACGTAACATCGACCCGGAGACCAATACTTATAATCATGTAACGACGTTCAACAATTATTATCAGCTCTATGCCTCGCTCAACGTCTTCGATGGCTTCGCTACCATCAATGCTTTCAAGCAAGCGAAGTTGGCTCGTGCTTACTCCACCACTGCCATGCAGAAGGTGAGGGATGACAAGGCGATAGACGTGATGCAGAAGTTTGTGGATGCTGCTTACGCTGAGGCTAGCATTCAGTTAGCGAGTGATAAACTCGCCGAGAGCAAGCGACTGCTGGGTAAGATGCAGCGACTTTATGAGCTAGGAGAGAAAGGTCGCCCCGACGTAGTGCAGATGGAGTCGCAGGTGGCTGAGGATGAATACAATCTCACGCATCAGAAGCATGTGGCTCAGCAGAGCTTGCTCACCTTGAAGTCGGCAATGAACTTCCCCGTAGAGGAAGAACTGAGACTAGTAACAAATGGTAAACAGGTAAACGAATCTTTTCCTATAAACCACGAAACTGTTTACCAGAATTTCTTGAATGCCTCTCCCGATGTCAAGTCGGCGGAGTATGAGGTGGAGAAGGCACGATATGATTATAAGATAGCGAAGGGTAGGTTGCTGCCATCCCTCTCTCTCAGTGGCGGCATCTCTACCAACTTCTATAGAAATCTCTCTCAGGGAGGACAGTACGAGGGCTTTGCCTCGCAGTTTCGCAACAATCGAGGTGAGTACCTCGCACTGACTCTCTCTATACCTATATATGATAATGTGGCGTGGCACTCTGTGAAGAAAGCTCGCAACGACTGGCAGTTGGCTCAGGTGAACCTGGAGGAAACGAAGCGCAAGCTCCACGACCATATCGCCCAAGCGGTGATGGATGCCGAGGGGTATGCCAAGGAACTTTATCAGATGAATAAGAAAGTGGCTTCCGATTCGCTCGCCTACTATATGTCGAGCCGCAAGTTTGAGGAGGGAATGCTCTCCACCTTCGACCTCCATACCGCCGCGCAGACTTTGCTCGAAAGCAGAATCAAGCAGTTGCAGATGCAAATGTTGCTCGTCATCAAGCAGAGACTCGTAGATTACTATCAGGGAAAAAATCTTATAAAATAACAAAGAAGACAAGAGAATTCTTCACTTAAAACTATGGACGTAAAGATAGAAAAGAAAAAATATCTCGTGCCTCGTAAGTATTGGGCATGGATAGCAGGAGGTGTGGTATTGGTATCGCTCCTCGTATGGTTGGGATTGAGCAATTTCTCTTCCACCTTAAAGGTGGATCGCAAGGGATTGAGCATCGCAAAGGTGGAGCATGGGCAGTTTAATGACTATGTTTCGGTGGATGGACAGGTGGTACCTATCTCCGTGGTGCAAATCAGCAGCGAGGAGGGCGGCATCGTCACAGAGAAAGTGGTGGATGAGGGTGCCCATGTGGGCAAGGGCGACATCATCGTGAAGCTCTCCAACTCCAATCTCGACCTGGAGATACTGAATGCCGAGAGCGAACTTGCCGAGAAGCAGGATATGCTCCGCAATACGCAAATCTCGATGGAGCAAGATAGGCTCAACAATTCCAACGAGGCTCTTTCGCTCTCACAAGATGTCATCACCAAGCGCCGTGCTTATCAGCATCAGGAGGCTCTCCACAAGGAGCAACTCAACTCCAGAGAGGAGTACCTCAAGGCAAAGGAGGATTATGACTTGGCGATGAAGAAGCACGCTCTCATCAACCAACGACTGAAGAAGGATGCACAGCTCCGCCATTCGCAGGTGAATCAGATGAATGATAACCTCGAAGCCATGCAGCGCAATGTGCAACTCGTCAGACAGCGCAAGGAGAAATTGAATATCCGCAGCACTATCTCTGGTGAAATCGGTTTGCTGGATGTGGAGTTGGGACAGAGCATCTCTCCGGGTCAGAAGATTGGAGTCATCAATGACCTCAGTGATTACAAGGTGCAGGCACAGGTGGATGAGCACTACATCGACCGAGTGAAACCCGGCTTGACTGCCACCTTCGACCAGAATGGCAAGCATTATCTCTTGCAGGTTCGCAAGGTTTATCCAGAGGTGAGAGACGGTAGGTTCCGCATCGACTTCGTCTTCAAGGGCAGCCGCCCTAGCAATATCCGAACCGGTCAAACCTACTATCTGGATTTGCAACTCGGACAGTCGAAGCAGGCAATAATCATCCCGAAAGGCACGTTTTATAGTGTGACGGGCGGTCAGTGGATATTCGTCCTCGACAAGAGTGGCAAGAAGGCTTATCGCCGCAAGATCACCATCGGCCGTCAGAATCCTCAGTATTATGAGGTAATAGAGGGCTTGGAACCAGGTGAGCAAGTCATCGTGAGTGGTTACGAGGCTTACAAGGATAATGAACAATTAATAATTAATTAGAGATGAATCATATAGTTAACGCATTCAAGAATCTCCCTCGCAGGGGACAGCACAACTTCGTGAAGATATTGTGCTTGTCGCTCGGATTGGCTATCAGTTCGGTGATTATCGCCGAAATCTACTTCGAGCAGACATACGATACCTATTTCAAGGGATGGGATAGGACCTACCAAATATCCGAGGTGGGCAATAACCAAGGACAGAGTATGCACTTCAACCATACATCGGGGGCTACGGCACATGGCGTGAAAAGCTATGCTCCGATGGTGGAGGCTGCAACGAGAATCCGAGGTTATCAGGAGGGCGCACAGTGTAAATTTGAAGACCAGAGTAGTCTCAATGCAACGATGATTTTGGCAGACAGTTGCTTCTTCGATGTCTTTCCTCAGAAGATGTTGGCGGGCAATGCCAAGCAAGCTTTGTCACAGCCGATGTCTTGTGTAGTCAGCTCTGAGTGGGCAGAGAAAGTGGGTGGCAATGTAGTGGGCAAGCGATTCACTACCCCCAACAGCCCTGGCAGGACTTTTGTGATAGGTGGTGTCTTCGAAAGCTTTCCTTGGGGTTCGTCTTTTCATGGCAAGGATGTCATCATCTCCTTGGATAGTACGCCGTCACTCTTTTCTTTCGATGGAAGAGACCAATGGGTGGGCAATGATTGCTATGAGTCGTACATCCGCCTAGCCAAGGGGCATAAGTCTGATGAACTGAAGCCATTCGTGGAAAAGATGCGAAAAGACAATTTCCCACTGAAGGAAATGAGGAAGATGGGCATCGAGTTGAACTATGATTTCACGGTGCTTAGTGATGTATATACTCATAACTCTTACATCAAGATGATGGGATGGATTATGGCCATCATCGCCTTCGTGCTTCTCTTTACTTCCGTGATGAACTATCTGCTCATCATCGTGGGCAACCTCGTGACTCGTTCTCGTGAGATGGCAGTAAGAAAATGCTATGGTGCGGAACCCATCAACATACATGCCATCATCTTCTCCGAGGCTTTGGTGCATGTAGGATTGTCAGTGATATTGGCAGCCATCTTGGTTTTCCTCTGCAAGGGAAGTATCGAGAATTTCCTCTCAGCGCCAGTGGCGACCTTGGTGTTCAATCGTGGCAGTTGGATATTGGTGGTGATTTGCCTCTTTGTGCTTTTCATCGGTGGATTTGTGCCGGGTTATCTATACAACAAGATACCTGTTGCCATCGCCTTTCGTGGATATAATGAGAATCGTAACCGATGGAAACTCGCCTTGTTGGGCATCCAGTTCGTCATCTCTGGCTTGCTCTTCAGCCTCCTCTTCGTGGTGAATAATCAGTATCGGATGATGCTGTTCGTCAATCCTGGTTATAACTATAAGAATGTGGTTCTTCTGATGGTGGATGGCATTGATGGTGACCAGCGTGACCAATGCTTGGCGGAAATCAGGCGAATGCCGGATGTGGAGGGCTGTGCCTCTTCCACGGCGATGACGATACCGGGGTATCACACCAATGGAGACATGATCAACATCGAAGGTGATCCCGACAATACGTTCAATGTCATAGAGAACGGAGGTGTGGATGACAACTATTTCAATCTGATGCAAATCCCAATAGTAGAAGGCACTTCCTTCACCGAACGCAGTGATAGTTCCCGACAGGTCATGATTGATGAGCAAGGTGCTGAGAAACTGAAGAAGATGGGACATTGGAAGGATGGAGTTATCGGCAAGAAAATCAATAGCTCGGGATGGGGGGATGCGAATGGTAATCTTTATACTTTCACCATCTGTGGCGTGGTAAAGCACATTCAATGGGGAGACCTCTCTATGAACAATCCTGAGATGAAAACTTTCCCGATGCTTTACTTCTATTCGGCTCATACGGCTCCTTACATGCTCATCAAGTTTAAGAATCTCACGGATGATGCCCTATCTGACCTATATAATAGGGTGAAGGCGATGTATCCTAACAGTGAGGTGCGAGCAAGAAACTATGAGGTGGAGTATGAGAATCAGTATGCCTCTCAGCGCAAGTTTCGCAATGGCATCTTGGTGGGAGGTATTATCACAATGGTTATCGCCCTCTTCGGATTGGTGGGATATACGAGCGATGAGGTGAACCGCCGTCGTAAGGAGATAGCCATCCGCAAGGTGAATGGTGCCAAGGTGAGCGACATCTTGCGCATCTTCCTCAAGGACATCGTCAAGATAGCCCTCCCTTGCATCGTCATCGGAGATATTGTGGCTTGGGTGATTGCCCGACAGTGGTTGATGTCGTTCAGCATCAAGGCCTCGCTCACGCCGCTAGAGTTCATCTATGTCACGATAGCTCTCTTGCTCATCATCGGCATAGCCGTGGTTGTCAACTGCTATAAGGTGGCAAATGGCAATCCTGTGAAATATCTCAAGGATGAGTAAAAGAAATGGCGTATGCCCTTTCATTTAACACTTAACATTCAACATTTAGCATTGACAAAAAATGATCAAAGTAGAAAATATTAGCAAGTCTTTCCGCACAGAAGAGGTGGAGACGATTGCACTCAATAATGTATCTTTCACAGTAGAAGATGGTGAGTTCGTTGCCATCATGGGACCATCTGGTTGTGGCAAGTCAACCTTGCTCAACATTCTCGGTTTGCTCGACAATCCAACCTCAGGAAAATATTTCTTGGGCGACCATGAGGTGGAAAACCTGAAGGAGAAGGAGCGTACCGATGTGCGCAAGGGAGAGATAGGCTTTGTCTTCCAAAGTTTCAACCTCATCGATGAGTTGAATGTGGAGGAGAATATCGAACTTCCTCTCACTTACCTCAACATCCCGAAGGCGGAGCGCAAGGAGAAGGTGCAAGCCATCATGAAACGCATGAACATCAGCCATCGTGCCAAGCATTTCCCTCACCAGCTATCTGGTGGTCAGCAGCAACGAGTAGCCATCGCTCGTGCCGTGGTTTTTGGTCCTAAGCTGATACTTGCCGATGAGCCAACGGGTAATCTCGACTCCAAGAATGGTGCCGAGGTGATGCACTTGCTCACCGAGCTCAACCACGAGGGCACTACCATCGTGATGGTGACCCACAATGAGCACGATGCCAAGATAGCCAACCGCACCATCCGCCTCTTTGATGGAGAGGTGGTGAAGGAGTAGTGTATGATGCTAGTTACAATAAATGGATAGGCGATTTCTTATCAAAATCTCATTCAAAAACAAAGATTTTGGTAAAAAATCGCTCTTTTTCTTTGCTTTTCGAGAAAAATGGCTTATATTTGTATTCGTTATAACAAAGAACAGGACAATGAACAAACTGACGGCATTTCTCATAGATGAGCAACAGGCACATCGTAAGGGTGGACTTTACCACAAGACACAGGTGCAACTGGCTTACAACTCTAATCGTATAGAGGGTAGCAAGTTGACGGAAGAACAAACACGCTATATCTTCGAAACCCGTACCATCGGTTTCAAGGATCAAGAAGCTGTGCCAGTGGATGACATCATCGAAACAACCAACCACTTTGTCGCATTCGATTATCTTTTGCGAACCATAGAAAAACCTTTGTCGAATGAGATGATCAAGGAGTTTCACCGTATTTTGAAGACAGGAACTGCCGATGCCCAAAAGTCTTACTTCAATGTCGGCGATTGGAAAAAACTTGCCAATGAGGTGGGTGGTCGTGAGACTTGTCGCCCAGCAGATGTGGCAAGAGAAATGCAAGCGTTATCCCTGTGGTATGTCGCCCAAAATGATTTTTCCATCCAAACTCTTGCCGAGTATCATTGGCGTTTTGAACGCATCCATCCTTTTCAAGATGGTAATGGCAGGGTAGGTCGCCTCATCTTGTTTCGTGAATGCCTACGTCATAACATTATGCCATTTGTGATAGACAATGAGCACAAGATGTTTTACTATCGGGGGCTCTCTGAGTATTCTGATACTCCTGGTTTCCTCGTAGGTACCATGCAGTCGGCGCAAGATACCTATGTGGCGTGGGTGAAGTACTTCAACGAGGAGTTGATGGAAGGAATGAAGGTGGAGTGAGTAAGCAGATTGTTGTCATGGGATGACAATCCGGAAAGTGGTGGTGTCAGCTTCCTTGTCTTGATGCAGGGAGAGGGTGCCACCACTTACTCGCATGATTTGGCGAGAGAGGGACAAGCCAATGCCGCTGCCTTCCTTCTTTGTGGTGAAGAATGGGATGAAGATATGGGCAGCAATGTCGTCGGGGATGAGACCGGCGTTATTGATCACGTCGATGATGATGGCTTCCTGCTCGTTGGCGTATGCTTTGATTTGGATGTATGGATTTTGTGCAAAGGTACAATCTTTCGATTTATCAGTTTCTTTCGATTTATCAGTTCCTGTGGAGAAATTCTCTGAATGCTCCTTGATGGCTTCTGTCGCATTCTTCAGAAGATTGGTCACCACATGGGCGATGAGGCTTTCATCTGCATAGACGAGAAGGTCTTTTGGCGAAACCTCAATGCTGACCTCGTGATTGCATAGCATCGCCATGCGATTCAGGAATGGCTCTACATAGAAGAGGGATGGCTGAGGTTGAGGAACATGGGTGAAGCGGCGATAGTTGTTCACGAAAGAAAGCAATTCTGTGCCTGTCTTGTGAATCGTCTCCAAGCCGATGCGGAGGTCTTTTTCCTTTGGGGAATTGGGGTAGGTAGCAAACCTGCCCTCCCAGTGCATGTCCTCTTCCAATTCCTTCAGCAAGGTTTCGCTCAGCGAGGTAACAGGTGTGATGGTATTCATGATTTCGTGGGTCAAAACACGGATGAGCTTGATCCAGGAGTCAATCTCCTGATTGCTCAGCTCGTGGCTCACATCGCTGATGGCGATGATGCGCACTGGCTTGTCTTTGATCATGGTAGCGGTCTCATGCTTGGAGAGATGCTCATCCTTCAACTTCTCCCTTACTTGGTTGAGATGGGTGAGCACATCGGTATCGAGGAGGCGGAGGGCGGCTTGGTTATGTTGCAACACATTGTCGTGACTATCCACCACCATGATGCCAGCATCCACCATGTTCAATATCTTCTCGTAATATTTCTCACGCTCCATCTGCTCCTCCCTGGTATGTTGCAAGAAAGCCTTGATGCGGTTGAGGGATTGGTGCAAGATGCGGTCGTTCTTCGATACGCCTTGCATCGGAAAATTGAAGGAGAAATCCACATTGTCGATGGCATCAAAAAGGAAAATCACCTTCTTGATGTTACGACGATAGTGGCGATAAAGACGGATGTAACCTGCTACCGATACCACCAACAAAAGAACTATAATGACTAACTTAACATCCATAACCCCAAAATACTATTGAATTTTTTCGTTCTTCGCTCTCTATATCCCATATCTCTTCATCTTATTATAGAGCGTTTGTCGGGAAATGCCCAGTCTTGCAGCCACCATGGATAGATTGCCCTCACACTCCTTGATGGTTTTCTCTATCATACGATGCTCCATCTCATCGAGTGTCTGCACCTCTTCGAGTGGTTTCTCCTTCTTGATAGGGTTGCCGCCGTCGATGTCATCGGGCATGATGATATTGCCATCACAGAGGATGACGGCTTTCTCGATGGCATGTTGCAACTCTCGGATATTGCCATACCAAGGTAACTCGGTGATTTTCTCCGCTGCCGCTGGGGATAACTGGATGCTCACCTTATTATATAGGTCGCCATATTGTTGGAGGAATCGCTGGGCAAGGGGCACGATATCCTGCTTGCGCTGTCGAAGGGCTGGCAATTCGAGGTGGATGGTGTTGATGCGGTAGAGCAAGTCCTCTCGAAACTCGCCATTGCTCACCATCTCCTGTAGGTTGCGATTGGTGGCGCAAATCAATCGAACATTGATAGGTATCTGGGTAGAACCACCCACTCTTACGATGCTTCTGCGCTGAAGGGCGGTGAGGAGTTTCGCCTGCAAACCATAGGATAGGTTCCCTATCTCATCGAGGAAGATAGTGCTGTCGTTGGCTAGCTCAAACTTGCCCGGCTTGTCTGCCTTGGCATCGGTGAAAGCTCCCTTCACATGACCGAAGAGTTCGCTCTCGAAGAGGGTTTCGGTGATGGCTCCCATATCCACAGGTAGCATTTTCTTCTTGCCGCGTGTGGATAAACGATGTATCTCGTTGGCTAGCACCTCTTTACCCGTTCCGTTCTCTCCCGTAATCAGGATATTTGCATCCGTTTTCGACACTTTATCCACAATGTTCCTTAAACTGTTCATAACTTCGCTATCTCCCCAATACATAGCACTTTGCGAAGTTTTTCCACAATTCTTGGTGGATAACTTATCCACAGCCTTGTTTTGATCCCTTGCCTCCACGAGGGTACGAATCATCTTCTCGTTGTCGAAAGGCTTGACGATGAAGTCGGTGGCTCCCTCCTTGATGCCTGTCACGGCAAGTTGAATATCGGCGTAAGCGGTGAAGAGCACCACTTCCGTCTGTGGTCGGAGGCTCTTGATTTCACGAAGCCAATACAATCCCTCGTTGCCGGAGTTGATACCACTGGAGAAGTTCATGTCGAGCAAAACCACATCGGGCTTCTCCTCCCTGAGCTTGGCAGGGATGGAGTTAGGGTTGGCGATGGTGATGATTTGGGAGAATATGGGTTCGAGCAGCATCCTCACGGTAGTAAGAATGTTGCGATTGTCATCTACGATCAGTAAGGTTCCTTGTTTCTTCATTGTTGCTATAGCTTGATAGTTTTTTCTAAAGATATACTTTTCTAACGAAATGTTTACCATGCCATGCAGGCATAGAGCGGTATGTTGGTCATCCAATCTTGCTCTTTGTAAGGGAGCATAGAGAAGCGGATGCCTTTCAGCTCAGGGTTGTTGCTGATGAATGTTCGCAGCGACTTAGCCTTCACGTTCACTTCGGCTTTTACTTCGATAGGTATCACTTGGTTGTCTCTTTGCGTCAAGAAATCAATTTCTATCGTGGAGTTATCCACTGCATGATAATACAGAGAATATCCCAAAGCCTTCAGCTGGGTGAATACATAAAGCTCAGTAAAAGCACCCTTGTATTCAGAAAAGATGTTGTCTCCCACCACTACAGATTCGGCGGTTGTCTCTGCCATTGCCCCCATCAATCCTACATCGAGCATAAAGAGCTTGAAGGCACTGATGTCTTCATAAAACTTGAGTGGCAGTCGAGGGACATTCACTCTCGGTACCTTGTAAGCCAATCCTGCGTCTATCAGCCATTGGATGGCCATTTCGAAGTCGGCGGCACGAGCGCTCTTCTTCACTGCGCCATAGACAAACTTTTTGTTTTCCTTGGCAAGTTGGGCAGGAAT
>FR893242.1:12022-13130 GCA_000436035.1 Prevotella sp. CAG:732
TTGGGCAGGAATGCTATCCCATACCATGTTGATGCGGGGTATTTCACGTGTCGGAGCATGCTTGGAGAAGTCACGCCTATAGTCGGTGATAATTTGCTGTTGTATTCGTCTCACTTCTTTCCATCCTTTTTTTTCGATGTGAGCCAAGACGGCAGCTGGCATTCCTCCTACATAATAATATTGGCGCAACGAACTGATGAGTTCTGTTTCGAGCATATTGATGACTGTCCAGTTCTTGTTCTCCAATAGATTGACTAACTGCGTCTTTCCCATTGCCTCCAAAAATTCCAAGAAGGTCATTGGATAGAGGTGCAATTCTTCCACTTTTCCTACGGGATATGACACACCGCTATGTATTGATAAGCCCAGGAGTGAACCTGCCACAACAATGTCTATCTCTGGTGTTTCTTCGCAGAAGAACTTCAATGCCTCCAAAGCCTTAGGGCAATTTTGTATCTCATCGAGCACCACAAGGGTGTCGTGAGGGGTTATATCCTCATGACAGATAGCCGACAAAGCCATCAGCATATCAGTGGCTCTGCCTCCCTTGTTGAATATTTCCAAAGCTTTTTGGTCACGGTCAAGACAAAAGAAAGCCATCCTTTTATATTCATTTCTTCCAAATTCTCGTAAGATGTAGGTTTTTCCAACTTGTCTTGCTCCATTGAGAATCAGAGGCTTATGTTCTTTTTCATTCTTCCATGCCAAAAGCTGTTTATATATATATCTTTTCATGATTCACACTTTTTCTGACGAATAATCGCTGCAAATATACACTTTTTCTGACGAATAACCAAGTAAATATTACAATTTTTCTGATGAATGTTGATGGAAATCCACATTTTTTCTAAGGAATCCACATTTTTTCTAAGGAATAATTTGAAATTCCTCCACTTTTCTAACGAATCTCCCTAGATTTTTAGTATTTTTGCAGAAGATAAGCTGCACTCGGCAATTAGAAAGTAAACTTTCATTGCGCTCGTTTGCATTATCTTTGCAAAAAATCTTCCAACTTAGGGTTAGGAAAATAAAAGGCAGTTTGTACTATAACCAAACAATAACAAGAAAAATCATGCAAATGACAAAAGAACATATCGAACGGCTCTTC
>FR893242.1:13154-33140 GCA_000436035.1 Prevotella sp. CAG:732
AGCGGCTCTTCCGACAGCATTACCCCCGGATGTACCAACTCGCCTTGGTGCTTCTGAAGGATGAGGCGGCAAGCCAAGACGTGGTGAGCGATGTCTTCGCCGAAGTGCTAGACGGAAAAGTCACCTTACGTCCCGAAACGGAGAGCAGCTACTTGTTGGTTTGTGTACGCAACAAATGCCTGACACTCATCAATCGGCAGAAGATGAAGGACAGAGTTCACCACCTGCTGCAACTTGATGCCTCGTCATCCATTCTGCCGCTAAATGATACCTCTATGAGCAGAGGGGCTTTCGACTTTACTTCCGAAAGGGAAGAAGAGGATAGGCAAGAAGCCATCCTTTCTTATATGGAGAGTGAATTGACACCCCAAACTCGCAAGGTATTGCAACTCCGCTTTCGGCAAAAGCTGAAATATCGGGAGATAGCCACGGAGTTGGGCATCAGCGAGGTGGCAGTTTATAAACATCTGGCACAAGGCATCAAGAAATTACAACAAAAGTTTAATCCGTAGAGATTCTACAAAAAGTAGTTTGTTCACAGTTGATATTTTTAACCCTTAGAAAAGAGTGAAGATTATGGATAAGTTTGAAAAGATATTGGACATCATCGATCATCAGGAGAAATATACTGATGACGAGGTTCGTGAGATATTGCGAGATGAGGAGTGCCGCAAGCTCTATCAGACCATGCAAGAGGTGGATTCGGCTCTCTTGAAGCAAAGTCTGGAAGATTCGGATGAAAAGGCATGGGAAGGTGAGGATGAAAAATCTTCCCAAGGCTTGAATGTAGATGAGGCTTGGGCGAAATTCAGTGAAGAGCATCATGTCGAAGAGAATGCAGAGGTCATACCGATGAATTCTCATGCCGATGAGCACCGCCCTTTCTCTTGGCGCAAGATAGCCGCTTCCATCGTTGGCTTTGTCTTGATTTCAGGCATAGCCTTCGCCGCCATCCACACCTATATTAGCAAGAGCCAGGAGCCGATGCCGATTGTGGAAAATGCGATGGTAAAAGATGCCGTGAAGGGCGATACCGCCAAGGTTGCCTCGCCATCCGAAGAAGTGAAAGCTGAGAAACCTGCCATCCACAAAACTTTCGTGAATGTCACGCTCGACAAGATGATGACTGAAATCGCCAACTACTATGACCTGCAAGTCAAGTTTGAGAGCGATGGGGCAAAGAGCCTTCGCCTCTATTATGAATGGGATAGCCATACGAACATAGAGAACATCGTCAAGGAATTGAATCAATTCGACAATGTCAATATTGAACTGAAGAACGACGAAATCATCGTTCAATAGTATATCCCCAATGTTAAAAATGCAGTCTTATGAAGCGATTTTCATTCATTATATTCTTGTGGGTCACTTTCCTGTCCTTGGCAAGTGCCCAACATCTCTCTCGCCACTACCACAACCGTAGCATGTCGGATGTGCTCATCGACCTCGACAAGGCTTCCGCTCGCTACAAGGTGAGCTTTATCTACAACGAGTTGGAGGATTTCACCGTCACCCAGAACGTGGAGGCTCCGAATATTCCCGATGCCATCCGCCGAGTGATAGGCTTCTATCCGATGAAGATGGTGGTGAGCGACAGTTTGATTACTGTGGAGTGCATCCGAAAGAGCGAACGCAAGTTGATAGGCCGACTCATCGACAACCACAACCTGCCGGTGGAGTTTGCCAATGTGCAGTTGCTCAATCCTCACGATTCCACCTTCCTCTGTGGTGGCGTGAGCAATGCCAATGGCGACTTCGTGATACCTTGCGAACAGAATCAAGCCATCATGAAGGTGAGCTACGTGGGCTATAAGACCATTAGCCGCTTGGTGAATGTCGGTCGTATCGGAACCATCCGGATGCAAGCCGATGCCTACCAACTCAAGCGAGTGATGGTGAAGGGCAACCTCCGTACCGATCGTGGCGACCATGCCACCTACACCTTCAACGAGGAACAGGTGAAGAACTCCCGTCACACCCAAGACCTCATCGCCAATATCCCTGGCATCATCATAGACCCCGTGACCGGCAAGACACGCAGCATCGTCAACAAGAAGATGAAGATTCTCATCAACGATGTGGCGATGACGAGCGACAACGACCTCAAGTCGATACCTGCCGAGAAAATCAAGAAGGTGGAGTACTACGATGCGCCTCCTGCCCGATATGGAGATGTCGATATTCTCGTCAACATCATCACCAAACCGCTTGATACGGGTTATGCCGTGGGCTTCGATGCCAAGACGGCTTTCACCACGGGTTTCGTGAATGGCAACACCTATTATAAATATAACAAGGGATATAGCCAATTCTTCTTTGACTACAATATCGAGATGCGCAACTATCACGATTGCATCGGAGAGGACCACTATTCCTTCATGCTCGACGACCGCCTGGCGGACTACCTCTACTCCTACAAGAAGCACTTCGGTTACACCAACAATACGATGAACCTGAAGTATGCCTACAGCAAGCCGGAGGACATCACCTTCCAAGTCACCGCCACCCCTAACTATCTGCACACATTCTATCGTGGCAATGTGGATATCTTGGCGCAAAACCATCCGGAGTGGACGAATGGAAAGGGTCACAACGACAACTATACCAACACTTTCGGTCCTTCGCTCGACCTCTATCTGAGCAAGCAACTCCCACATAAGCAGCAGATTGACGTGGATGTGCTGGGTACTTATTATCACAATGACCAGCAAGACCTCAACCAGCAGTGGAAGGTAGGGGATGATGCCCAGGCAGATGCCGCGCCGATGCAGAAGGAAATGTCGGCGACTGATGCCGATGACAATATCCTCGTCGATGACAAGATGCGCTCGAAGAACAATTCCTATTCACTCATCACCGAGGTGAACTATAGCAAGCAATGGAAGAAGGGAGAGTTGACCTTGGGATGGAACAACTGGTTGAAATGGTCGGATTACACCATTCGCAATGTCTTGTCGGGGTATGAGCCTTACAACAGTTCTTCTCGCATCAACATCCAGACCTTCTCCGCTGAATACCAGAACAACCTGGGCAAGTTGAATTATCGCATCGGTGCCGAGGGAGTATGGCGAGAGCAGAAAAATGACGACACCAGGAAGATCAACAGTTATATCCGTCCAACCTTCCTGCTCACTTATCCGCTCAAGAATGGTTCCATCCAGTTGCAGACGCTCAATGGTGTGAACTATCCACCGATAGCGAATCTCAACGAGAATACCACCATCATCATCCCTGGGGTCGTGAACCAAGGCAACCCGAACCTCACCTCCAACAATGAGTATGGTACTTTCCTCCGCATCAACCATTATGCCTCATGGATACAAGGCCAGTTGGCTTTCTTCGGTGTCTATACCGACAGTCCGATGAGTGTCTATTATGAGTGGCGCACCATCCAAGGGGAGAAGTACTTGGTGCAAACCTATGAGAACTCCCACTATCAGTGGTGGTATGGCATGGGATATGCCATCAACATCAAGCCTTTCAAGAATGAGTTGCTCAACATCGGCTTGTATGGCTCCTTCGAGCGATATTCCATGAGCAGTGGCATCATCGGCAAGCACAACCAGTGGCGCATTCCGCTCACCTATCAGATAGATGTTCGCAAAGGCAAGTGGGGTGCCTCCTACATCGGCAATATCGTGGCGAAGAAACCGTGGGGACCCTACAACTATTGGGATGAGAGTGCCAGCAACTTCTCTGTGTATTATCAGTTGGGCAACTGGCGCATCACCGCTACGGGTTATTGGCTCTTCAATGATGCCAAGTATCGCTTCGAGATCATCGACAACCCGATATTGAGTCGCAAGGAGTGGCACACCATCAAGGACAACAACCGCATGGTGAGCATCGGAGTCAGCTGGAACTTCTTCTCTGGCAAGAAGAAGGATATCCAGAAGAACATCAACAATAGAGATGCCGACTCTGGAGCATTCAAATAATCCTTTTCTTCAAGTGTTTGAATAGCCACCAGAAGGCAGGGAGGAGGAACATATCCGCCATGACCCATGCCACTGGGTCGCCATAGCAGACACCTGTCCACATAAAGGCTGGAACTAGCCAAAGGCTCACACCACATCTCGCTATCATCTCCATCACACCGCTCATCATCGAGAGATTGCTGTATCCCAAGCCCTGGATGCTGTAGCGGAAGATGGTGAGCAAGCCGAGGCAAGGATAGAAGTAGCAAGCGATGCGCATAAACTCTGCTGCGTAGGTCACCACCTCAGCCTCGCCCTTATCCACGAAGAGCGTCATCATGTCGTCGGCAAAAGGAGTGATGACGATGAAACTGAACACGAAGAAGATGAGCATCATCTTGATGGCGGCTCTCACGCCCTGTGAGATGCGTTCCATCTTCTTGGCACCGAGGTTCTGACCGCAATAGGTCGCCATCGCCACACCGATGTTCTCAAAGACACAAGTGAAGAGATACTTGATGCGCATGGCGGCGATGAAGGCTGCCACACAAGTGATGCCCAGGGCATTGTTGGCACTCTGGAGCATGATGATGCCGATGCCGGTGATGGAGAATTGCAAACCCATCGGCACACCATTATTTAATAATATACTGATTTTCTTGTTGTCAAAGTCACATTCCTCACCTTGCGGTATCAGTATCTGCATCTTCTTCTTGATGAACCGGATGCAGAGGCATACCGAGAAGGCTTGCGAGAGAAGGGTAGCGATGCCGGCTCCCTCCACGCCAAGTCCCAGAATCAAGATGAGGAGAACATCGAGGAGGATGTTGACAACAGAGGCGGTGATGAGGAAGTAGAATGGTTGCTTCGAGTTGCCGAGGGCACGGATTTGTCCTGCCAGCAGGTTGTAGCCTATCGTGAAAGGTATCGCCGCAAACTGGAGCATGAGGAAGATGTAGGCATCATCGAATACCTCCAATGGGGTGTTGACGAGATGCAGAATCTTCTTGCAGAAAAGGCACGACAAGAGGGTGATGACCACGGCGAAGGTGATGGCGATGCGATAGCTGTTGCTCACGTAGGTTCGCATTTTTCGGAAGTCCTTCGCCCCGAAAGCCTGAGCCACAGGGATGGCGAAGCCGGCGCACGAACCATTGCAGAAGCCCATGATCAAGAACATGATGGAGGTGGAGGCACCAATGGCTGCCAAGGCATTCACGCCGATCCATCGTCCCACGATGACGGTGTCGATGATGAGATACATCTGTTGCAGGATATAGCCCAGGATAAGGGGCACTGCGAATCGGAAGATGGCTCGCATCGGCGAACCAACAGTCATGTCATTTACGTTATTACTGCTCATATTTTATATATACCTATTGAGAATGTTTGTTCCTTTTACCTTGTTTTTCTTTTCGGGCTGCAAAATTACATAAAATTGATGGAAAAGGAAACAAGTGAGCGTTAAACTTGGTTATCATCAGCTCGAAAAGTCTGGTGTTATCCGCTCTGCATTCTTTATATCCTTTAAAGAAGGCGATGATTGTAACTTATGAGGATGTCTGATGAAATTGGTATGATTCCGCTTTCATATGATTCATTTTTCTTTCAGATTTATCGAAAAATATAAATCAGCAATATTTTTGTCGAATTTTATGATAAAAATGTTGCTGATTTCGCTTTTTATTCGTATTTTTGCCATATGTTTTTAGTAAAATAGTAGAATATAAGCTTAACGATAGTATGGATGATAATATTGTGGTTTATATGAAAAAGTAAAAAAGACAATCATGGCAAAGCTATTTTTCAATACACGAGATGAATTGACCGTGGTGGACTCGGAAGAGATTGCTGTCATTCAAGCCAATGGTAACTATTCGAAGATACTCACCATCTATCGGAAGGAAATCATGTTGTCTTCTGGTATTTCCAAGGTGGAACAAACCTTGAAGAGCATCAAGGAGAAGAAATCCAAGTTTGTCAGAGTTGGAAGAAGTCTGATAGTGAATCACTCTTTCTTGCAGAAGATAGATCTGTTGAAGCAGCAGATGCTGCTATCTTGCAAGGGAAACGAAATAAGAATCAACGTGTCCAAGAAGACCCTTAGGGTCTATAAGGATGCAATAGCAACTAGTATAAAAATTAAAAACAATGAAACAGTTCATATTGGGGACAGAGGGGAATCAACCCTTTAAAATCACTCAAATGGGAGTTAGCCATCAGCATGCTCGTATAACGATTGGCGATGATGGCGTTTGGACATTGGAAGACCTAAACTCTACCAATGGTACTTTTGTTCGTGGTGAAGATGGAGAGATGCGTCGTGTGGGTACTATGGTGATTACGCCGATGACATTTATCTGTCTAGGACCTAGCAATGCCAATGGTTGCTCTTTCTATGCCATTCATTTGCAAAATACAGATTTCATCGAGGAATTTGAATATCTCAACAAATTGGAGGATGAGTTTGATGCCAAGGAGGAAAGCTCTGAGAAAATGGCACGAATGATGAGACTATTGATAGCATCTGCCTCTTTGATAGCATTGGTAGGATCTTTTGTTGTCAGCCATGGACCTTTGCAACTCATGCTTCTTCGATTGGGCTCTGCTGTGTCATTGTTGAGTACGATATTCTTTAATCCAGCTGAGAAGAAAAAGAAACTTCAGGTGGAGAGGGAAAAATTCCATGCTTGTCCTAATCCAAAATGTGCTCATACATTGAGAAAGAATGAGATTAGGGCGATGCAGTGTTCGAAATGTAAATGTGGATAAATCCAAAATGAAGTAAATGAAGTGTTGGCTTCTAATATTAACTATATATATAATAAGGTATGAAAAAGATTTCTTTATTACTGTTGACCTTGTTGTTCGTCTTTCTTCAGGTCGATGCCCAACGTACTTACGCTCTGTTGGCAGGAGTCAGTAACTATAATGCAGAGAATGTGAACAATCTGTCGAATACGACCAAGGATGTGAAGGAGATGCAAGCTGTTTTCAAAAAGCAAGGGGCAGTCGTTGCTACAATTACGAGTAAGTATGCTACTCCAGAGAATATCATGAAGAAGTTGGATGCCATCGTAAAACTGGCTAATTCCAAAGATAAGATCATTTTCTTCTTTTCTGGTCATGGCACTGCTGGCAGCATTGTGGGCTATGGTCCTATGTTGTTGCCTTATAAACTGATTGTGAAGAAATTGTCTGAGGCAAGAACCAAGAATGTTTTCTGCTTTGTTGATGCCTGTGAGTCGGGTAGTGTGACAGATGAGGCAGGCTCTGATTACAGTTGGGGACAGGGCTCTGGCAATAAGGTGATTTTTATGATGGCAAGTCGGGCCAATGAATATTCATGGGAAAACAGATGGCTTGGAAATGGTTATTTTACCCAAGCATTGTTGAAAGGTCTTCGTGGAAAGGCAGATTACAATGGGGATAGAAATGTTACGGTCTCAGAACTATATAAGTATGTTTATGCAGATGTTACGGAAAGAAGCAAAAATAGTGAGCATCCTCAGCACCCTCAGTTGATTGGACCTAAGAGCAATTTTGAGGCAGTGTTGACAAAATGGTGATGGTCAGCAAAACGCCACTGTTCGTCAATTATTTCTAGACAGTTCGTCCAAGATGTACTTTTGATAGGTGGAGGGTATTGAAAAAATACCTATCTTTGCACCAGTTAAAGTTAAACTCATAAAAGAATTATATTATGGCAACAACAAAATTCAATCCTAATGGACACGGCAATGCTAAGGCCGGTAGAGATAATACTAAGGTGATATTGACCGCAGCTGGTGTAGCAGCCGCTGCTGCTGGTGCCGCTGCTGCAGCTCATGTCTTCGGCGGTAAGGAAGAAGAGAAACCAGTGGAAAATCCTGAAGAGGTTACTTCGCAAGAGGAATCTGTGGTAGAGAATGAGGAGCAAAAGCAAGAGGAGGCTCAGCAGGCTACTGCGGAATCTGAAACTGAAAGTACTGCTGTTGGAGAAGATATAGCTCAACCACAACCTACTACAGGAAATGCTTCTCAGTCCAATCCTTCTCCTGAGCCAACTCCATCATCTGCTGAAGGTGAGACTCCTCAGGAAGTAGCAGAAGCAATTGCTCATGCAGAGGAAATAGATAATAACGACATCGATGCTCCTGCCATGGTGGAAATTGACAAATTCACTTCTGCTTTCGATGAGAATGGAAACGAGATTGCGGCTGTAGAGGTTCACAGTCAGGATGGAACTCCTTTCTTGTTGGCTGATATGGATAATGATGGCGTTTATGAGTCTATGTTTGATACCGATGGCAACTTTGTGACCCATACAGAAGCCAACCTTACCCATAGTGATTTGGAGGCAATGATGGATCAGACGGGTGGCTTCCTCGCCATCAATGAGCAGGATCATACTTCCTTGTCAGAAGACCCAACCAACGACATCATTGATACAGAGACCGGTGCACATCCTGATATGGCAATGAACGAGACTTCGACTTCAGAGACAACGGAAGCTACTTCCAATCCTACAGGTGAGCAAGATTTGGCACAAGAACCAACAGCTGATGAAATCGACAACTTGTTGGCTGAACTCCTTGGCGACAACACAGACCCTGCCTCAAAAGATGTGGATGAAGAAGTTCTTGTTGATGAATATCCTGAGGGTGAAGAAGAGTCTGACGATGATGATGATGCAGACGATGACGCTGCGGATGACACCAACGACGATGATGATATTTAATGTCTAATGAGTGAAGGCTATGGAACAAGAACCTAAGAAAAAAATAGCTTCATTGGGACAACCCATTAAAGCTCCAGGTGACAACCGTTTATACGTCATCAAGGAACGTGCCAAGGTTGGTCTCATGTATCAACTGGTATGCCCTGAATGCAACTTTAGCTTGATTAAGAAGATCGCTAAGGAGGGACGGCAGCGTTGGGATTGTCCTCAATGCAAGGCTATTGTTGGCTTTGCGGCAGTTAATCCTACTCCCAAGAAGCAAGAACCTACTGCATCCCCTAAAACAGCGAATGCCTCTGCAAGGCAGGATGCTGCAAAGACGGAAGAAGCGCCAGAACCAAAGAAACCAACCAAAAAGTTGGACAAGAGTGCTAGCCAAGACTTAGGTGAGTTCGTTTGGGGAGGTTTCTTCTCTCGCAAGCATTTTGCTCTTCGACCAGGCTCTATCTATATAGGTAGAAAGGATGAAGATGAAAGATCAGACTTGCAACTGACTGATAAATATGTTAGCCGTCGTTCGGTTAAACTCGATGTGATACCTAGTGACAAGGGGTACTTGTTCAAGATGACAGTGGAACACGCTTCCAATCCTGTGTATGTCAATAGTACTGAGGTGGCGGTCAATAATAGTATCTACTTGAATTACGATGATGTAATCACCTTGGGTAAGACAAAGTTGGTTTTCAAAAAGAAATAATAGCATGAATATTTTCTTGTCACGGACTTATTCTTTCTGTCAATTAGGGCAGAGAAAGAATCAAGAGGATGCTCGTTTTCCTGATATGGACATCATTGACAAACGACAGTGCTTTTTTGTCGTTTGCGATGGAGTCGGTGGTAGCGAGAAAGGAGAGGTGGCTAGTGCTACGGTTTGTCAGTCTTTTCAAGACTCTCTTTCAGAGGTGGATTTGGCTTCTATGATTTTCGATGAGGATTGTTTCTCGCAAGTTTTGGATGCTGCTTATGATGCTTTGGATGGTAAAGCCAATAGCCAAAACCGGGATATGGCTACCACAATGACTTTTGTGTGCTTCCATCAAGGTGGTTGCATGATGGCACATATCGGGGATAGTCGCATTTACCAAGTTCGTCCAGGACAAGGAATCATCTATCGGTCGGAGGACCACTCTCTGGTCACTTCTTTGGTTCGTGCCGGAGTCATCTCCCCCGATCAAGCTGTTGACCATCCCCAAAGTAATGTCATCACTCGGTGCATGGAACCGAAGCAGCCTGATAGGGAACGTTGTATGGCAATGGTGTTTAATACTGAAGACGTAAGAAAGGGTGATTATTTCTTCTTGTGTACTGATGGGGTTCTTCACCGTATCTCTGACAATAGTTTGGAAGATATTTTGACGAGCAATCGTTGTAATCAGGAGAAAATGGACTCAATGGCTTCTTTGTGTATGGATTCGCCGGATAATAACACGGCTATATTGATACAAGTGGCAGGTGTTGAGGAAGATGAAGAGCAAGCGGATGATTCCCAAAACGGAAATCCGAGAACTCAGTTGATTCAGCGAGGTAAGTGCTCTTCTGTCGAATTATCTTCAGAGCCAGATACCAAGGATGGTTTTTGGGGATGGATAAAAAAGAAATTGTTTAATAGTTAAAGATTTTAGATGATGAAATTGAATGGGTTAATCATATTGGGTGCTGCTTTAGTGCTGGCTCCTCTTTCGGCTGAAGCTACAGTTAGCAAGGCTTCTCTCTCAGTGGCTCCGAAGGCAAAGAAGGATAGCGTGGCTATTATGAAGGAAAAGGCTGAGAAGGGAGATGCTGTTGCCCAAAATCAAATGGGTGTTTGGTATTATGTAGGTAAGAAAGTGAAACAAGACAACAAGGTGGCACTTGATTGGTGGGCTAAGAGCGCCAAACAGAACAATCCTGATGCCATTGGCAATATGGCGATGTGCTATCAGTTGGGCAATGGTATCAAGAAGGACTCTGTGATGGCTATGACTCTTTATAAGTCTGCTATTAAGAAAGGTAATGAGAGCATCATTCCTCAGCATGAGCAGATTGTCAAGAATACCAAGAGCTTGTTTAGTGCTCGCCTTTTGATGGATTGCTACCAAAATGGAATTGGGGTGAAGCGTGATAATAAGAAGGTGGAAAACTATCAGGAAATTCTTGCCACTGCAGGTGACACCAACTTGCAATTCTCTTTAGCAATGAAGTATCTCAATAGCAAGCGTTCTGAGCAAGCTGTCAAGTATTTCAAATTGTCTGCAGAGAAAGGTAAGAAAGAGGCTGTTTATTATTATGGTTACCTCCTCTTTAATGGAATGGGAGTAGAACAAGATAAAGCCAAGGGACTTGCCCTGATGACAAAGGCTGCAGAACAGAATATGACTGCCGCACAATATCAAGTGGGTCGTATCTATTATGAGGGCAATGGAACTGATAAGGATTTGGAGAAGGCAAAGACTTTCTTGTCGAAGGCTGCTGGCAAAAACAAAAATGCAGCTTGGCTGCTTGGTTTGTGCTATCTGAATGCTACTACTCCAGATTTATATCTCGCTACACAATGGTTATCAGAATCTGCAAAAGGTCATGAGAAAGACATCAATGCTCTGTTGGCTGACTCCAAGCAGAAAGTCTTTTATGATTATTTGGCTGGCTTGAAGAAATACTATCTCGATAAGGACTTCGAGGGAGCTATCAAGTTGTTCAAGAATGTGGAGAAACTTCAATGTGCAGAAGGCCTCACGATGCAAGCTACCAGCTTGGCAAACAAGGATAACAAGAAACGCAATGTCAAGAAAGCCATCACTTTCTATGAGAAGGCAATAGAGAAAGGTAGTGCTGTGGCTGCTTATTATTTGTCATCTTTGTATGAGACTGGTGAGGGAATGAAGGAGGCTGATAAGGCTCAGGCTCTGAAACTCTTGAAAGAGGCTGCGCTAAAGGGAATTGCTTATGCTCAAGATAAGTTGGGTGACAAGTATTTTGCTGGAGATGGCATTTCCAAGGATTATACGGCGGCAGCCAAATTGTATCTGCAAGCTGAGGCTCAGAATCGCTTGACCGTATCTGCTGCTAAAAACTTGGTTTATTGCTATGAACGAGGCTTCAAGGTGCTTCCTGATTTGGATAATGCCAAGAAGCGCATTGAGGAACTTCAAAAGTATAAGCCAAGCAATAGCTTGATAGAACTGTTGAAATCTTTAGAGGAATAATACGAAGTTTATAAACGATGGATAAGAGTAAGACTTTACTTTCGCAAGAATCAACATATTGTCTGAAGACAGGCAAGGGTGATTATACTCTCAAGTCAGTGTTAGGTGGTGGCGGTTTCGGCATCACCTATTTGGCTGAGAGAACGGTCTTTGAGGGTTCTATCCCTCAAATTCATAAATATACCATCAAGGAGTTCTTTATGGCTGACATCTGCAAGCGCAAAGCAGATGGTTGCGTTGTGGTGGATGCTGCTAATGAGGCTAGTTTCCAGGAAAGTCGTGCCGACTTCTTGACAGAGGCGAATCGCCTCCATGGACTTCAGCATCGAGGCATTGTGCCAGTCAATGAGGTGATTGAGGCAAACAATACCGTCTATTATGTGATGCAATTCTTAGGAGAAAAGTCTTTGAGCCAGTATGTGAAAGCAAAAGGACGACTTTCTGAGGCTGAGGCTTTGGGTATCGCACAGGAAGTGGCTGAGGCTCTCAAGTATTTACATGGCAAGAATATGAATCACTTGGATGTAAAGCCAGACAACATCATGATGGTGGAGAAGCCAGATGGCTTGCATCCTGTGTTGATAGACTTCGGCTTGTCGCTACATTTCAAGAAGAATGGTTCTGTCACCAACAAGAAGGCAGGCTTGGGTACTTCGGATGGGTATTCTCCGCTCGAACAGTATGCTGGTATCACCAAGTTCTCGCCATCGGCAGATGTCTATGCCCTCGGTGCCACCTTATTATATATGTTGACTGGCAAGAATCCTGTCAGAGCCAGCGATATGAGCCAGAAGTATATCATCAATGCCTTGCCAGATGACGTTTCTGAGAAATGCAGTAGCCTTCTCATCAATGCTTTGAAGAAAAGTGAGGATGAGCGAATGGCTAGTATGGATGGATTCAAGGGACAGCAATACGATTCCTCTTATTCTTCGTATGAAAGAAATTCCACTCGAAAGTTGACTGACAAAATCAAGAAGGATGGTGAGCCTTTGGATGTGATGACATGGGTCAAGAGAATTGGAGCCATCCTAGTCTTGCTGTTAGTTTTATATGGTTCTTATCGTGTGATTCGTTACGTAGCACTCCATCCTTCAACGGAAAAGAAAGCGGAACCAACGGATACAACTCATACATCAACAGACACAACAGCAGTCTTGCCAGTAAAGAAAGACTCGGTAAAAGTGGATAATAAGGACAAGGGTGGTGAAAGTAAAACTACTATCACAACAGGTTCAGGTGATACACCATCAAAGAAACCAACTCCAGTTCCAGCAACTCCACAAGAACAACCTGCCAAGAAAGAGCAGGTGGCAACTTCAGGTTCTTTGGATCTCGGTTATGCAGTCTATACAGGTGGTATCAAGAATGGCAAGCCTGATGGTACTGGAACTTTGCGATTCAAGCGGTCACATCTTGTAGATTCTTATGACTCAGATGGCAATGTGGCAGATGCAGGTGACCAAGTACGTGGCACATTCAATAATGGACATTTGGAATATGGTCAATTGATTAAATCAAGTGGTGAAATAAAAAAATTGATGATCGGACGTTAATATGAAACGATTTATTACATATTATATATTATGTCTGTTTCTCTTCTTGGGGAACGGACATGCTTTTGCCTTGCAATACCAAACGGTATTCTTGAAGAAGGCTGCCCAAAAGATGGCTTTGGATTCCCTCTTGGAGACTAAGGCAGGCAAGAACGTGGCTAAGTATTTTGATTTCAAGGGAACTAAAATAGTTGCTCACTATGACGGCAATGCCATGGTGGATCATTTGGGTATCGTTCTCTTCTCAGAAACGATGAAGAAAGAGAATCCTTCTCCCATCTATGATTTCTTGGAACGTGCATACCTCGACCATATCTATAAGGTATCGGACAATAACCTTTACTTGAATAATATCCAGTTCCAAGTGGGTTCGTGGGATTCTTTCAAGAAGATAAATGCGTCAGTACCTTGTAGTGTCAATAATGGCATGGATAAGTTTTATACCGTGAAGTGGCAGCAGAATGGCAAGACCATTCTTTCCCTCGCCTTCCCTGCTAATTATGAGTATTTTGCCAATGACTCTCGCAGAAACTTGGAACAGCAGTTCTTGGAATTGCTTCGAGGTTTCAAGTCGGGGAAAGGTGTGGCTAAGGAGAAAGTCAACATCAATGACTTGGGGAAAGTCAAGGGCAAGAACCTATATGTGAAGAAAGGCAAGTCGTATGTGATTTCTTCCATCAACTCGGATGTCTTTTATCAAGTGGAGGAAACGCCACAGGTGGAAGAGGGCGATACCATCTATCGCTTGTCTTGCAAACCTATGATGTCGGCGAATTTTCCAAGGGAGAGCTTCTCTAATTTGGTGCTGGGCAAGGTGAGAAATGCCAATGTCCATTTGTCTTTCTCCATGAGCAACCGAAAGGAAGAGGATTGTCAAGTAAAGCTGCTTGATTTCTTGACCTATTGCAAGAATCAAGGCTGCAAGACTTACTTCGGTTATGAGGGGGAGGAGAAAGGACTGTTGCAAGGTACTTTGGTGATGCACAATCAAGCGAATGGTTATGACCATGTCATCTACTTCTCGGCAAAGAAGAGTTGCTTGACGGATACAAAGGAAGTGTTGGAGGGAAAGGTTTATCTCTATGCTCCATCCACCAATGTCAAGGAATTGTTTGCCAAACCAAGTCAGAAACGTAACAACAGAAAAGTAAATGTACTAAATATCAAGTGATAAGCGATATGAAAAGACTCTCTATTTTGTTTCTATTATGGTCCATGGTGCTGGGGGTGAATGCCCAAAGTGTGTCATTTACCTTTAAGGATGGTATCTATAATCCTTCTCTCAAACAGACGATGGAGAGAAGTGTGTCTTCTCTCTTGTCAGAGGTCAATCGTGCTGCCAACAATAATGGTTCTCTCAACTTGTCGTCCATCAATATGACGAGCAATGCCAAGGCTTCCTTGAATAATCTGTGGGATAACTTTCATTTCAAGTGCGATGAGTCTTCTTATTCGGAGAATTGTCTCACGGCAGTCAATGGCTATGAAATTCGTGGTATCTCGGTGACATTGAAGAACGTGGATGCTACTTATAAGGGTGAGGTCAACAAGGAGTTGACTATCAGTACTGCCAAAGATGGTCAGATTACCGGAGTTCACATGGCATTGGCAAATAATGTATATAATTATGTGGTCAATAGTGGCAAGGATGTAACCGACACTCGCCGTCGTCTGGAAATCTTGAAGTTTGTCGAAGACTTCCGTAGCTATTACGATGAGAAAGACTTGGAGGCATTGAGAAACGTCTATAGCGATGATGCCTTGATTATCACAGGTAAAGTTATCATGCGAAAGGCGATGGGAAACGACCAAGCTACCTTGCGTCCTGAGATTGTCTATAGCCGTCAGAACAAGGAACAATATCTTACCAACTTGGCTCGCACCTTCCGCAACAATAAGTATATCAAGGTGAAGTTTGATGCCATCAGAGTGAAAAGACATCCAGCCAAGGATGGTTTCTATGGTGTTACTTTGCATCAGAACTGGCAGTCAAGCAATTATAGTGATGATGGCTATGTGTTCTTGCTTTGGCAATTCCGAGAGGATGAAAATGGCAAAGAACTCCCTCCTGTCATCCATGTAAGAACATGGCAACCTGATATGGTGGGCAACCAACAGTTGTCGCCAAGTGAGGTGTTTACGGAGAATGACTTTTTTATTCCATAATTTCTATATGTTATGACAAATGAGTCGATAGCTTAGTACTATATATAATAAGGTATGAAGAAACTCTATTTGATATTGTTGTCAGTATTCGCCTTGCTGAATACCGCCATGGCGCAAGAACTGAAAGTCAAGTCTTTTAGTTTGGCGATTAACGACTTGACGGCTTCTACTGATACTGTGCCAGATAAAAATGGCGACCCATGTGCCTTGGTGAAAATCCTTGTGGTGGATAGTATCGCCAAGTTGGAGGGGTTTGTGCTGAAAACCAAAAAGTCAAGCCCTACAGAACTGTGGGCTTATATGTCTGGTGGTGCAAAAGAAATTCGTATTAAACCGACACATTATAAGCCGTTGTATGTATATTTCCCTAACTTTGGCATCAATGGTGTAGAGGGCAAAAGAACCTATATCTTGGATTTGGAGGCAGAAAAACTGAGCGGCAATCAACCAACTGATGCTGGTGGTAATTTCTATGCCATCAGTGTTCTGCCAAAGACGGCGATGTTGTGGATAGACGGAGTGCCGCAAGAAACGTCTTCTGATGGCGAGTATTCAGCGTTGCTCGCTTATGGCTCCCATACTTACAAGGTGGAGGCTGGTGGCTACATTAGCAAGAGTGGCAGCTTCGCCATAGGCAAGGGTGATATGACTCCTATCTCTGTAAGCTTGGTGTCAGCCTTGGCTACATTGAGTGTGAGCTGTCCTACTCCTGCCGTTTCCCTTTATGTCGATAAGAAGTCGGTCGGCTTTCTTCCTTGGAATGGAAACTTGAAGGAAGGTATGCACTTGTTGGAGGTTCGCAAGGACGGCTATCGCAGCCAACAGAAAACCATCCAGCTTGCCCAACAGCAGAAGTTGGATGTCGCTTTTGATGCCCTTTCTGCGATTCAAGGCAACTTGTCTGTGAACTTCAAGCCCTTTGGCTCTGATGTCTATGTGGATGGCGTGAAGGTAGGTCAAAGTCCTCGTGTATTCAATGGCGTGTTGGTCGGCAACCATAATGTCGAGATTCGTAAGTCTGGCTATACTACCTCTCGTCAAACAGTAACGATTTCAGAGGGACAGACTGCTAGTATTTCTGGCTCATTGACGAGTTCTGCTTCTTCGTCTAATTCCAATACTTTATCTTCCAGTGGTTCCTCTCTGTCTGGCAATGCTCTTACAATTCCAGTCAAGAATGGCATTAATATAGAAATGGTCAAGGTGGAGGCTGGAAGCTTTGATATGGGAGCGACACCAGAGATGCAAGCTCCATATGAAGTTGAGAAACCAGTCCATCGTGTCACCTTGACGAATAATTATTATATTGGTAAGTATGTTTCTGTGTAGAAACTGATGATTTTTTAATTAAACATAATTTATCGTAGAAAACTGATTATATTCCACGAAAGAATCGTATATTTGCATAATTTATAGCTAATAATAGTATTAATGTGAAGAATCATGGTAGTTACGGAATTTACATACGAACAAGCGAAAAAGTTGATAGACACTCCCAAGGTTATACTTGAGAGTGATGGAAAGATTGTATGTAAGCAAAAACAAATAGATTGCAGCGCAGGTTTGCATGCCAATCTTATGTTGCAATCTAAGGATGAAGAGTTTCTCTTCGTATGGACTATTAATAGGAGTGCCAAAGAGTTAATCAAATTAAGCTTGCATGTATTGGAAAAAGATTCTCATGTGGGTATTTTTAGGGTTGATTATGTCTCAAAAGACTCCATACACCATAATCCTGCTGTAGCCACAGAAGATGTGCCAGACTATTTGAAGTCTTTTGCAGGAAAAGATATTGTTGGACCACATGCACATTTCAATGTTGCTGGATACAAAACTTTACAATGGGCTGTTCCACTGATAAATACGGATTTTGAAATTAAATCTATAGTGGATGATAATAAATCAATAAATGTAGCCTCGGCTATTTTAGCTTTTGCAAAATATATTAATGTACAAACGCCAATCACGGCACAATAGAGTTTGATATGAGTTGGATAGAAGACAGAATCGCAGATTACTATAAGTGGTTGCATGAACGTACTAAAGTGCGTACTGATGAAACTACTGGGTGGAGTGTTGTATCGACTCCTTTCTTGGGAGCTTACAATGATCCTCTTGAGATTTATATGCGTAGAGAGGGTGATGATATTGAATTGAGTGATGATGGTGTGGTATTCGACAATTTAAGCCAGTTGGGAGTAAATGTCAATCGCTCCCTTAAACGGAAGGAATGGGTCGAGTATATTTTGCGTAATTATGGTGTGACGATTGAGGACAATGAGTTACGCACAGTTGCAACTGTTGACAACTTCTCTCAAAAGAAACATAGCCTTTTGTGTGCAATGTTGGAAATATCTGAGATGGAGGTGCTGGCACAGAATAATGTGGCAGCAATCTTTAAGGATGATGTCAAGAGTTTTTTTGATAAAAATGACCTCGTATATACTCCTCAGTTTATTATGAAAGGAAGTACTGGCATAGAGTTTACTTTTGATTTTCAGTTTGCTGGAAGGAAAAAAGAGACGGTAGTAAAGTCTTTCAATACGCTGAATAAGATAAATGTACCGAATTTTCTTTTTACTTGGGAAGACATCAAGCCTGTGCGTCAAGAGCAGACTGGAAAGGAAGTAAATAGCTTGGCTATTGTCAATGACTTGGCAGTAAAACTAAAGCCTGAATATATTAAAGCCTTAGAGAAATATGGCTGTAAGTATATTCCTTGGAGCGAGAAAGATTCTCGTGAAACTATCAATTATTTCAAGGGACTAGTTGCGTAAGTGAAGCAGAAATTGTGTAATGGTTGATGCTGCTTAAATGATATGAAGAAACTCTATTTGATAATACTGTCTGTATTCGCCTTGCTGAATACTGCCGTGGCGCAAGAACTTACGGTCAAGTCGTTTGTCCTTGCTCCAACAGACCTTACGGCTCAGACCGAAGGCCGCAAGGACTTGAATGGCGATGCTTGTGCCTTGGTCAAGATTTCATTTGTTGGTGATGTTGCCGATGTCGAAGGCAATGTCATCAAGCCATTGGTGAAGCGGAATAATGAGACTTGGGCATTTATGACTCAGGAATCCCGACAAATGAAAGTCATCACCAAGGACTATCTCCCTCTGATGGTAACTTTTGGGGATTATGGGATAGATAAGTTGCAAGGCAATCGAACTTATGTGCTGACATTGACGAAACCGAGTGGAGCGTCTGAAACTCAGCAAATGCAGACGTTGACGATAAGGTATTCTCCTATTAATGCTTCTGTATTGGTGGATAACAAATTTATTAAAGCTTCCAATGGTGTGGCAAAGACGAGTCTGCCTATTGGTCAGCATTCATTTGTTGTCGCTTGCGATGGGTATGAGTCAGAAGAGGGAATGGTGAAGTTGAAGCCGACAGCTCCAAGTAATCTCCAAATCACGCTTTCGAAAGAGGTCGCTTCTGCAAGTCAATCGTCTCCAGCGGCTCTTCCTCAGCAATCGCAACCACAACAACCTATTGAGCAAAAACCGTCTGTAGCCTCCGTTGCTTCTCCAACGACAATGAGTTTTTCGTCAAATATGGTCGGTAGCTCTGAGTCTGGTAGCGTAATAATAATTCCTGTCAAGAATGGTATCAATATAGAGATGGTCAAGGTTGAGGCAGGTAGCTTCAATATGGGAGCGACTCCAGAGATGGAGAATCCAAATGAAGATGAGAAACCTGTGCATCGTGTCACCTTGACGAATAATTATTATATTGGTAAGTATGAGGTAACGCAGGCATTGTGGAAAATTGTCATGGGGAGCAATCCTTCCAATTCCAAGGGGGATAATCTGCCAGTGGAGAAAGTTAGCTGGAACGATTGCCAAAAGTTTATCTCCAAATTGAACAAATTAACGGGTAAATCATTCCGCTTGCCGACAGAAGCAGAGTGGGAATATGCCGCAAGGGGCGGCAACAAGAGCTGTGGCTATCAGTATAGTGGCAGCAACACTATTGGCGATGTCGCTTGGTATGATGGTAATAGTGGCTCTAAGACCCATGCCGTTGGTACAAAACAACCTAACGAATTGGGTATATACGACATGACAGGTAATGTTTTGGAGTGGTGTCAAGATAGGCATGATAGCTATAGTAGTTCTCCTCAAACCAATCCTACTGGTGCCGTTAGTGGGTCGTTCCGTGTGCTCCGTGGTGGCTGTTGGGGCATTTCAGCCGAGTACTGTCGTTCTTCGTGCCGTGGCAGCAACACTCCTGGCAGCCGCAACAACTTTCTAGGGCTTCGTTTGGTTCTCTCCGAGTAACGACTTTTTTATCACTCTCTTTCCCTTTCTATAATAAAAAGCAGCGGAAATTTCTGTAATGTAAAGAAGTTGCTTCGATTGAATGGGGCGGATGGGTACGAAAGGATGCCGTTTGACATTGGGCATTCCTAATGATTGTGTTCGCAAAATGTATAATGAAAC
>FR893243.1 GCA_000436035.1 Prevotella sp. CAG:732
CCTAACTAGGTAAAAATTCACGCCTAACTAGGAAAGAATTTTTTCCTAACTAGGGAGAAATGAAAGTGGTACTAGGGAGGCGAGAGAAGATCTTCCACTGCATTTTCCTCCATAGCTCATTATTTTTTTACATTTTATCGAGATTACCAAAGACTAGAGCAAGAATCATTTGTTATTTTCAACTATTAATTGTACCTTTGCATCGTCATAACGAACTATCGTCGCTGCATTGCAACCAAAAGTGATGCTGCAGCACATAAAAACAAGTTATCTATGGAAATTATCGTATCGAAGGAAATAGAAACCGTCTGCCCTACCTTCGTAGGAGCCTGCGTAGAAGCACAAGTAGTGAATACCCCATACTGCCAAGAGTTATGGGACGAGATTCACGAATTGGGAGAAAAGTATAAAGCGACACTTACCACCGAGTCGCTGAAAGAGATGAGCGGCATCGCCGCCACACGCAAAGTTTATAGAGCTTGCGGCAAAGACCCATCACGCTATCGTCCTGCCTCGGAAGCACTGATTCGTCGTATGTTGCAAGGCAAGACACTGTACCAGATCGACACCTTGGTAGATTTGGTCAATCTCGCCAGCATCGCCTATGGCTATAGCATCGGTGGCTTTGATGCCGACAAGTTTGAGGGCAGCACCCTCACCCTCGGCGTAGGAAAAGCAGGCGAACCTTACGAAGGCATCGGAAGAGGCATGATCAACATCGAAGGATTGCCCGTCTATCGCGACCAAATTGGCGGTGTAGGAACCCCAACCAGCGATAACGAGCGAACGAAGATGGAGCTGAAGACCACCCACTTGGTGGTCCTAATCAACGGATATGATGGTAATGAAGACCAAGTAAGAGCCAATGCGGAATTTATCCAGACATTGCTCCGCAAATATTGTCAAAGCGATGGAGGGCATTATTTTCTATACCATCCTCAGGAATAAAACCAATACAAAGAAGCCGATGGTCAAAACTAAAACTGACCATCGGCTTCTTATCATTTACAGCAAGGCTTGCCATAACAGAAAACCTCCTCTGCCTATAGCCTTTCCAAAGACGGCTTCTTATGGATGCAAAGTGAAACCCACTACCAAGTAAGCTTTCTCCGTACTAGGGTTGGCAGCGACCTGCGCAAACAACGGAATACTGAAAGACTTGGTTATCTTGATATCCTTGGTTGCCTTCACAGACACATTAGTAACAGCGAAACCATTGGCATCTCCATAGAATGAAGTGGCGTAAGGAACAACACCCAAGGCAGCTTCCCAATCACAACCTCCCAACTTGAACGGAGCTGTAGCCTCGAAATAGGAAGAGTAAGCACGCTTGCCTTTCTTGGTGTATCCGTCATTTCCAGCGAAGTTGGTGTACCAGTTCAATGCCACAGGACCGAAGTCATAACCCACGTTTGCCTCAAAGACATGAGATGTCTCATGAGCCTTGTAAGCGAAATACTTCTCGTTTGGATTGTTGAACCAATAATCTGTTACGCCTACATGGAAGCCACCTGTCTCATAAGCCAATGTCAAATCAAACTCCTTGGTATCAGAAGGTTCGGAGATTCCGACGCTTCCCCAAGCTGTCAATGAAAGACCTTTATACCCCAGTCCTAGAGTAGGCTGCAAGGAGATAGCTCCCAAATCCTGACCACGCCAATAGTACTGGCTCACGAAGTCGGCAGCAATGGTTGTTTCCACCTTGTCCTGAGCCATTGCGCCAGGAACAAACGCCATCAAACCGAGTGCCAACGCACTCAACTTCTTTACATCAAATATTCGCTTCATAATCTCTCTTATTTTAGTTAAACATTAGTTGTAGCAGCTCTCACCATGCTCATAGATGTCGAGACCTTCCTCCTCGATTCGCTTGTCAACACGGATACCAGCAGTTTTCTTGATAGTCCAGAAGAGGATGACACCCGTAACGGCTGCCCAAGCATCAATGCAAAGGATACCGAAGCACTGTGCGCCAAAGAATCCGAAACCGCCACCATAGAAAGCACCGCCATCGAGAGCGAAGAGACCTGTCATCAAGGTACCAAAGATACCACATACACCATGTACTGAGCTTGCACCAACTGGGTCATCAATATGGAGCTTCACATCGATGAACTCGATAGAGAACACGAGGATGATACCTGCCAAGAGACCGATGATGAACGCACCTGTAGGACTCACTAAGTCGCAACCTGCGGTGATGGCTACCAAACCAGCCAAGATACCATTCAACGTCAAAGAGAATGATGGTTTGCCATACTTGATCCAAGAAGTGAACATCGTACCGAGACCACCAGCAACAGCAGCCAAGTTGGTTGTCAAGAACACGTGACTGATAGCCACACGGTTTACTTCACCAGAAGCAGCGAGCTGAGAACCAGGGTTGAATCCGAACCATCCGAACCAAAGGATGAACACACCGAGGGCAGCAGCCATCAAGTTGTGACCTGGGATAGCAGTACTCTTGCCGTTGCGATACTTGCCAAGGCGAGGACCTAAGCAGATGGCACCTACCAAAGCGAGCACACCACCTACAGAGTGAACGATGGCAGAACCAGCGAAATCATGGAAAGCAGCACCGAATGTATCCATCATGAACGAACCAGCCTCGCTATTGCAAAGCCATCCACCACCCCATGTCCAGTGACCTTCTACTGGGTAGATAATCAAAGAGATGAAGAATGAATAAACGCAATACATGGAGAACTTGGTACGTTCTGCCATAGCACCAGATACAATCGTTGCACTCGTAGCACAGAACACAGTCTCAAACATCAAGAAGCCCTCAGTAGGGAGGTCGCCATGATAGAAAGAGAGGTCGCCAAAGTTAGGCATACCGATAAAACCAGCTCCATCGCTACCAAACATAAATCCGAAACCTACGAACCAGAAGAGAATGGAACCGACCATGAAATCGACGAAGTTCTTAAACAAGATGTTTGCGGTATTTTTACTACGAGTAAAGCCCGCCTCACAGAGGGCGAATCCCGGCTGCATAAAAAAGACCAACATGGCTGCCAAGAGCATCCACACGGTATCTACTGAAATTCCTAAATCCTGTACACTCATAATCTTTAAACTTTAAAGTGTTGTTGTTATTGAAAACTATCTTTCCTACCTTTCACGACTGGAGCAGCAACTCCTTACTTCTCCTGCTCAGCATTATAAAGAGCGATGTCGCCTCTTTCACCTGTGCGGATTCTCACCGTGTCTTCCACAGGAATTACAAAGATTCGACCATCACCTATCTCGCCTGTACGGGCTGCCTCTTGGATGGCATTAATAGTTTTCTCCACGTTCTTGTCACGAACCACAATGTTAAGCAACACACGTTCGATACTACTGGTATCATACATGACACCACGATAGATACGAGCCTGTCTCATCTTGCCCTCTCCTCTTACATCGTAATAAGAGAACCATTCGATGTCGGCGGCAAGCAATGCTTCCTTTACATCCTCAAACTTTGTCTTACGGATGATTGCTTCAATCTTTTTCATGCTTTACCTTTCTTTTATTGTTAATACTCTATTATATATTCACAAGTCAAAGAAAACAAGGTTTCTACTATCACTTTGCTGTCTTTCGAGTGCAAAATTACAACTTTTCGCAAGAAGAAACAAAGAATAAGTAGCATTTTGTTATTTTATTTACAAGCAACTTACTATTCGTTTGTAAATAAAAGAAAAGAAGTGTCAATTTGTAAGCGCACACAAACTTTTAGCTTACAATTTGACACTTCTATCGCATTTCAAGAAAAACAGCCTTCCGAAAGCATCATTTTGCACTTTCAGAAGGCTGTTTGTAGGGAATCAAGATACCGCTTAGCAGTTCTTGTGAGTCATAATGCTCAATACCATATCATCGGTGGCACGCATGGCATCCGCACCAATGGAGGTCAAGTTGTGGATGCACTTATCCACATTGTCATCGACGATACCCTCTGCAGAAGTCACGCACTTGCCTTCCATCGACAAGAGAGCGGAAAGCAAAGCCGTGCTGACACCTGAAGAAATCTTCAAGGCACAACTTGGTTTGGCACCATCACAGATCATACCCGTAAGGTTTGCCACCATATTCTTTACGGCATTGCAAATGCGCTGGTAGTCGCCGCCCATCAAGTAAGTGATACCACAACTGCTACCGATAGAAGCAACAACACAACCGCAGAGTGCAGACAACTTACCCAGGCTCTGCTTGATATAGATAGCCGTGAGGTGACTCAGCATCAAGGCACGAATCAACTCCTCCTCCGTGTTTTCATTCTCCAAGGCATAGACAGCCACAGGATTGGTAGCGCAGATACCCTGGTTGCCACTACCACTGTTGCTCATCACCGGAATCATGGCACCACCCATACGGGCATCGCAAGCCGAAGCCGTACGAGAGATAATGTGAGAGAAGATGCTATCGCCAAAGATACCATGACTCAAAGGACGATCCATCGTCTTGCCCAGACAGTGCCCATAGTTGCCCTTGATGGAAAGTTCGGCAGCTTTGATATTATACTCTTTGGTCTTGAGGATGAAAGAAATCTCATCGAGAGGAGCTGTCGTAGCGAAGTCATACACCAAGCGGAAGTCAAGCTGTACATCATCGGCACCTTCATTGGCACCACCATTGCCGCCACGATTGTCCAAGACGACCTCGCCATCACGATCGACAAATACGAAATGAGTATGGCTACCCGAAATGATGGCTGTGGCAGCATGCTCGCCAGCACGGCACATCACCTCTATATATAGCTTATCCACATTTCCTTCCTTCAGTTTGATGTCAATGTCGGCATCCTCGATGAATCGCTTGCCCTGCTCCAAGGTCTCAGGAGTGAGGTCTTTGAGAACCTCCAACTCATACTCAGGCTTGCCTATCAGCGCACCAAGCGACACGGCGATAGGCAAACCTATCATACCCGTGCCAGGGATGCCGACGCCCATGGCATTCTTGAGCATATTCGGACTCAAGAGCACATTGATTTTCTCAGGACGGCAACCCAATACGGTCGCAGCCTTCGCCGTACACAATGCCACCGCCATCGGTTCGGTACAACCAATGGCTGGCACCACTTCTTTCTGAACAAGAGAGATGATGCTCTCTCTGATTTTTTTCTCTTGCATGATTATCTTGTTTCTTTAATCTTCCAACTGGAACAATGGGTCGTCAGGAGTCAACATGGTTGGCTTCTGGTCAAACTCCTTCAGCAACTGTTCGGAAGCATATTTCTTGTCCACCACCAAACGGAACATATACTCATTAAACCAATCATTGGTCATGATGAAGCAACCTGAGAAGCCATTATCAGCACCCCAACTGTTCTCCACCTTCCATTTCACAGGTTTGCCATTGGCATCCAAATCTACAGCCGTCAAAGTCATGGCATGAGTAGAGCCACTGTCGAATGTAGAGATGCGCTCCGCCTTGTTCATAGGGAACGAAGTACCAAACAAACTTCCATAATCGAAGTTGTCGAGTGCCAAGTAGCCACGCTTGCGATCGAGTTGTTTGCCCACATCATAGCTGGAGTACATCTTATGTCCATCCTTCAAGGAAGCAATGGCGAGTTGGGCGATTTCTTCCATCGGCAAGTTCAAGTACTTCCAGTTATGTCCATCATAAGTATGGCGGTCATACTCCACCTCATAGGTCTTGTGATAAGGGCGACGAGGGTCGTTCATCACCATCAGGAAAGTACCATTCAAGCTATGTCCTACTGTCTCCTCATAGAAGCTCTTCGGAGTATATTTCTTAGCCTCACCCACTTGCTTGCCGTCCTTGTCACGGAAAGCATAGGTGAACTCCTTCACAGGTTCACCAAGTGTCAAAGACAACATGTGATAGACGGTAGCGAGCATCTCATCCTTACGAGCCTGGATGGCGCTAGACTTCTTGCCCTGTGCCACCATCTTGCGCAACTCCAATCCATACTCACGCAACTTGCTGCTGATGAGTTTGCTCATCTTCGAAGTGTTGTTGCTGGAGAAAGTTTCAGGCTGCGCACTCATAGGAGCCAAGCCATACTTCTCAGCCAAGTCGGCAACGCCGCAGAAAGTACCACCATCGTTGATAGGGTTCTTGAAGAAGAACTGCACCTGAGGGTCTTCGATAGACTTCTTTCCTGTGTCGATGACACCCTGCAACATGAGGTTGGCTTTCTCCAACTGGTCGTAGAAGAAGAGATAGTCTTGCGAGAACTCCACTACTCTGCCCTGCTTGTCGTTCTTGGCAAAATTGGAGCGCAACACATTGAAGCCACTGAACATCCAGCAACGTCCAGAGCTTTTCTGGTTGTGGATAGACTGCTTAGGAGTCTCTATGCTGAAATGCGTATCTACAGGAGCTTGGTTGGCAGGATTCTTCACCAAGTCATCGATATTATTATTGGCGATGGCATTGAAGAGGGCCTTGTTGGCACTGCCATTCTGCGCTTTCACGATCTGCTGCAAGGTTGCATTTCTGATACCTCCCTGGGAGGACTGAGCCATCGCTGACGATGCCATCATCAACATAGCCCCGAAAAGGATTACATTCTTTCTCATTATTATTTTGGTTTTATTATTACTTACGTTTTATGGTACCATTGAGGGTACTGGCGTTATGATTTTTTGTGTTTTTATATCCATTCGGATGCAAAAATACGAAGAAAAAACCGAAAAAGGGAAATTATCGGGCGAAATATGGCAAGGATTGGCAAAAAAGCAGTATCTTTGCAAAGTTATTCATAAGAATGGATTCATGAATCAAGAAAAGTTTCATCTTTTAAGTAAGATAAAATACCCAAAAGACTTGCGACAGCTCAGCATCGACCAGTTGCCACAGGTTTGTCAAGAACTGAGAGAAGACATCATCGACGAGGTTTCCGTAAACCCCGGTCACTTTGCGTCTTCGCTTGGCGTGGTCGAGATTACTGTAGCCCTACATTATGTATTCGACACCCCTGAGGACCGCATCGTTTGGGATGTGGGACACCAGGCGTATGGTCATAAGATTCTGACTGGGCGACGTGACACCTTCTGCACCAACAGAAAGTTGCACGGCATCCGTCCGTTCCCTACTCCTCTGGAGAGTGAATACGACACCTTCGCTTGCGGTCATGCCAGCAACTCCATCTCGGCAGCCCTGGGCATGGCAGTCGCAGCCCGAAAGACGGGGCATGAAGACCGCCACGTGGTGGCTGTCATCGGCGATGGTGCCATGAGCGGTGGTCTTGCCTTCGAGGGATTGAACAATGTGTCGAGCACCCCTAACGACATGCTCATCATCCTCAATGACAATGACATGAGCATCGACCGTGCTGTGGGTGGCATGGAGAAATACCTGCTCAATCTCGACACCAACGAGACCTACAACAAGCTCCGTTTCAAGGCTTCACAGTGGCTCCACTCCAAGGGCTATCTCAATGATGACCGACGCAAGGGAATCATCCGACTCAACAACGCCCTGAAGTCTGCGCTCAGCCATCAACAGAACATCTTCGAGGGAATGAACATCCGATATTTCGGACCTTTCGACGGACATGACATCAAGGAAGTGGTGAGAGTGCTCAAGCAGTTGAAGAACATGAAGGGTCCGAAACTGCTCCACCTCCATACCACCAAGGGCAAGGGATATGAGCCTGCAGAGAAGAGTGCTACCATCTGGCATGCGCCAGGCAAATTCGACCCTGAGACTGGAGAGCGTATCGTCGCAGACTCCAGCAACCAGCCCCCTAAGTTCCAGGATGTCTTCGGCAACACCCTCCTAGAGTTGGCAGAGAAAAATCCTCACATCGTGGGTGTAACGCCAGCGATGCCAACGGGCTGTTCAATGAGCATCATGATGAAAGCCATGCCCGACAGAGTCTTCGATGTGGGTATCGCAGAAGGACACGCCGTCACCTTCTCCAGCGGAATGGCAAAAGATGGACTTCAACCTTTCTGCAACATCTACAGTTCGTTTGCGCAAAGAGCATACGACAACATCATACATGACATGGCACTGCTCAACCTACCTGTAGTGCTCTGTCTAGACCGTGCAGGACTGGTGGGTGAGGACGGACCGACCCATCATGGTGTGTTCGACCTTGCAGCCCTTCGTCCGATTCCGCATCTCACGATTGCATCACCGATGAACGAGCATGAGCTTCGCAATCTGATGTATTCCGCCCAAATGCCAGACCAAGGTTGCTACGTGATACGTTATCCTAGAGGCAATGGCGTGCTGGTAGATTGGAAGAATGAGATGGAAGAGATCAAGACCGGTACCGGCAGAAAGTTGCGTGATGGCAAGGATGTCGCCGTGCTGACTCTCGGTCCTATCGGTAACGATGCAGCCTTGGCGATAGAAGAGTTGGCAAGCTCTGCTGAGTATTCGTCAGAAGCGAAGTTGAGCGTTGCCCATTACGACATGCGATTCCTCAAGCCACTTGATGAGAACATTCTCCAGGAAGTGGCTGAGAAATTCTCACGCATCGTCACCATCGAGGACGGCGTGCGAATGGGCGGTTTCGGCTCTGCCGTGCTGGAATGGATGAGCGACCATGGCTACCATCCACAAGTGACGAGACTGGGCATACCTGACGACTTCATCGAGCATGGTAAGGTATCGGAGCTCAGAGAAATCGTCGGTTTGGACAAGATTTCTATCCAAAAGTCCATTCTAGGAGAATAAGAGAAAAGGAAACCTTTCGATGAAGTATAAAGACATTCAGTATAGATTAAGCTATTAAAGAAAGATAGAAATGAAAATCATCATTGCAGGCGCTTATGCCATTGGTACCCACCTGGCGCGATTGCTCTCCCGAAGCAAGGAGGACATCACGCTGATAGATGACAGCGAGGAACGACTCGCCAGCATCGGCTCCGACTACGACTTGCTCACGATGGTGGGTCAGCCTACAAGCCTGAAGATTCTGCGTGACGCCAATGTTGCCGACGCCGACCTGTTTATCTCGGTGACTCCCCTTGAGAGCAAGAACATCACCGCTTGCATCCTAGCCCATGAGCTGGGAGCCAAGCGAACGGTTGCCAAGGTGGATAATCCCGAATACATGGACCCACAAGCCCAGGAGTTCTTCAAGGACCTAGGCATCAACAAACTCATCTATCCTGAGATGTTGGCTGCCGTCGATATCAACAACGGACTGAAGATGAGTTGGGTGCGTCAGCGTTGGGATGTCCACGATGGTGCGCTCATCATGCTGGGCATCAAGTTGCGTGAGACTTGCGAGATACTCAACAAGCCACTCAAGGACATCAGCGGTCCCAACGACCCTTACCATGTTGTAGCCATCAAGCGTGGCGGCGAGACCATCATCCCTGGTGGTTACGACGAGTTGAAGCTCTACGACCTCGCCTACTTCATGACCACTCGCAACTATATCCCTTACATCCGCAAGATTGTGGGAAAGGAACATTATGTAGATGTGAAGAACGTGATGATCATGGGTGGCGGTCGCACTGCCGTGAGAGCGGTGAAGAAAATGCCAGAATACATGGAGTGCAAAATCATCGAAATCGACGAGAACCGCTGCGAGTATCTCAACGACATCCTTGATGACACCAAAGCCCTTATCATCCATGGTGATGGACGCGACATCCCATTGCTCAACGAGGAAGGCATCCGAAGTACTCAGGCTTTCGTGGCCCTGACAGGCAATGCCGAGACCAATATCCTCGCCTGTCTCACCGCCAAGCGACTGGGTGTGAGAAAGACCGTCGCCGTGGTCGAGAATGTCGATTACGTGAGCATGGCAGAGAGCCTGGACATCGGTACCATCATCAACAAGAAGGCGATAGCTGCCAGCTACATCTACCAGATGATGCTGGATGCCGACGTGATGAACGTGAGATTCCTCATGAACGCCAATGCCGATGTAGCCGAGTTTATCGCCAAAGAAGGTTCGAAGGTCACCAAGAAACCTGTGAAAGACCTAGGACTTCCTATCGGTGTGACCATCGGTGGACTGGTCAGAAAGAACGAAGGAATGCTGGTGTCAGGTAACACCCAGATAGAGCCAGGCGATTCCGTCATGGTATTCTGCCACAATATCAACATGAAGAAAATAGAGAAATATTTTATATGATCAATCATCAACTGATATGCAAGGTACTTGGACAGCTGCTTTTTCTCGAAGCAGTGCTTCTGATGGTATCTTTGGGTGTTTCCATAGGCTACCAGGAAGACGATGTCTTTGCATTCTTGGTCACCATATTCATCACCATCGGGGCAGGACTTGCCCTGAAATGGAGAGGTCACAACGCCGACAACTCCATGTCTCGCCGAGATGCCTATCTCGTGGTGTCATTGGCATGGATTGTCTTCAGTTTCTTTGGCACGTTCCCATTCTTGATCAGTGGATACATCCATAGTTTCACGGATGCCTACTTCGAGACGATGTCGGGATTCACAACCACGGGAGCCACCATCCTTGATGATGTGGAATGCTTCCCGCACGGCTTGCTCTTCTGGCGATCGCTCACCCAGTGGATAGGCGGTTTGGGTATCGTGTTCTTCACCATCGCCCTGCTGCCGTCGCTCGTAGGCGGACAGACCAAGGTGTTTGCCGCCGAGGCTACGGGTCCTATCAAGACCAAGCTGCATCCCCGTCTCTCCACTTCGGCAAAATGGATATGGAGTATCTATCTGATGCTCACCATCGCCTGCATCGTATCCTACTATGTGGCAGGAA
>FR893244.1 GCA_000436035.1 Prevotella sp. CAG:732
AACTGACTTATCAAACTTTGCCATTTTTATTAAATGTATTTAAGTTGTAAATTATATCCTTTGTACTTAAACCGATTTTCTTTCAAAACCGCCGCAAAGTTACGAAAAATATGTTTTATAACAAAGATTCGCAAATACAAATAATATATTTTAAATTCTTTTTAGGTTAAAGAAATTAAAAACGCTAGCACTTGGTCACAATTTGCCACATTGACTTTGCAAATGTTCAGGGGTTACCAGTATCGGCTACATCCCTCTTACACCTATTTTATATATATAGAGAGAGAGCACTGTCTTTCATACACAAGGTGATAGCTATAAGAGCATGCCCAAGATCCCTCTCACCCAAAATCGACAGCCGTATATTAACTTTCTTTCCCAAATATTTTGTAGATTGTCAGAAAGATTGTATCTTTGCAAAAATTTAGGCAATAAAGGCATAAACACTACGACTATGAAGATTAATAACCTGAGCGAGCGTGACTCCATCATCAACCGCTACTTGGCTGAGATGCGTGACTGCGAGTACCAAAAGAACCGACTGCTCTTCCGCAACAACATCAAGAGAATCGGCGAGTATGAGGCCTTTGAGATTTCAAAGACTCTCGATTATGAAACAAAAGACGTGACTACACCACTTGGTGTAGCAAAGGTCAATCTCCCTACCGACAAGATTGTCATTGGCACTATTTTCCGTGCCGGACTTCCTTTCCACGAAGGCTTTCTCAACATTTTCGATCACTCTGGCAACGCCTTTGTGAGTGCTTATCGTGAATATACCAACGAGAGCCATACCGAGGTGGGTGTCCACATCGAATATCTTGCCACACCTGAGATTGACGGCAAGACGCTCATCATCGCCGACCCGATGCTTGCCACCGGCATCAGCATGGAGATGGGCTTGAAGGCCATCCTCACCAAGGGCAACCCTAAGCACATCCACGTGGCTTGCGTCTTGGCTGCCCCAGAGGGCATCGAGCACATCCAGAAGACCTTCCCTGATGATAAGACCACTATTTGGTGCGCTTCCATCGACGAGGGATTGAACGAGCACAAATACATCGTGCCAGGCTTCGGCGACGCCGGCGACCTGTGTTACGGAAACAAACTTTAAAAAAGGTGAAGGGTTCGCCACCCTTCACCCGATTTTAGACATCTATAGGCGTATCTTTGCTTCCAAAGGCAAAGAGTCAGAACTTCCTCCTACCCATATCCTATAATCACCAGGATCAGTAACAAACTGATGGCTATCCATATCATAATGAGAAAAAGCATCTGAATCAAGAAGAATATGTATATGCTTAGTTTCTCCTTTCTTCAGTTTGATTTTCTCAAATCCCTTCAATTCTTTTTGAGGTCTAACCACAGATGGTTTCATACATCCTACATAGAGTTGTGCAACTTCCGAAGCATCTATTTTTCCTGTATTTGTAACATCGAAAGACGCTTCCCACACATTGTCTTTTTTCTTAACATTCAAGTTTGAATACTCAAAAGTTGAATAAGAAAGACCATAGCCAAAAGGAAACAATGGCTTTATTCCATTTGCATCATAGCCACGATAACCTACGAAAATACCCTCATTATACTCAATCGTCTTACATTCACGTCCTTTTCTATTCTCATAATAACTATCATGGCAAGGATTATCTTCCCATGTTCTCTCAATCGATATAGGCAATTTTCCACTCGGCGAAATCTTCCCAGTCAAGATTTCCGCCAATGCCATGCCGCCTTCTTGTCCTGGATACCAAGCCATTAACAATCCATCAACCTTATTTATCCAACGATTTAAATCAACACCACCACCAGCATTAAGAACAACTGTCAATTTCTTTTTTTCACGAGAGAGACGGTCTATCATCTCTTCTTGATAAGTGTTCAAAGCAAATGGACGATCAAAGCCTTCCCCTTCCACATTAGAATTAAAGCCTGTACAATAGACTATATTATCGACTTTATCCAAGCCTGCATATAGCTTTTTCTCATTAAGGCGTGCGATGTCACATCTAACAGAAGCAGAAGATATATTATCAAAATATTCCAACAAGAAATGGTACACCTTCCCCTTAGAAATCTTGAAAGTTTTCTCTCGACTTGAATAGGAATGATTTCCCCAATCGCCAGTCACCAAATGATCATCCACAAACAAACGATAACCATCATCACCTCCCATCGAAACACGCAACAAGCCATCCTCTTCCGCTTTGTAGTAGAAAGACCAACTTGCAGAAAAATGATCTTTAGGGAAACCGTTTCCTATAGAATCATACCCCCAATCAAAAGCAATACGAGAGTCTATATGCGTAGAATCAGGCTTGCCTTCCAACTTTTGGTTCTTATAGTAAGAAGCCAAGAAACCTTTCTGGGTCAAATTCTTATCTACATAAACAGAATTGTGAACATCCTCAAATATGATGTCATCTGTGAGAACCACCAAATTGGGTTTCATTTTTTTCAAAGCCTTACTCAATGTCGTTGAAGAATATGGACTGACAAAGCCACTGCCACCACCTGTAGCTATCATATTGGCGTTTTCTCCCACCAAAGCAGTACGACCTTTCAATGGCAGAGCTTGATTCTCATTTTTCAACAAAACGACACCTTCTCGAGCCACTTGAAGTGCCTTGTTACGCGACTCAGGATTATCTAGAGGCAATGCCTTGATCTTCTGTTCTCTATCCAACAAGCCGAACGATATTAGGGTCTGAAGAATATGCTGAACTTTCAAATCAATGGTAGCCTCAGTTACTAAACCTTTTTGAATAGCAGGATAAAGGTTCTCATAATTCAAATATCTTCCCTTCGGCATTTCTAAATCCAAGCCATGATTCGCTGTATTGATCACTGAATATACAGAAGTCCAATCAGACATCAATATTCCTTGAAATCCCCAAGTATCACGCAAGATCGTTTTATTCAACCACGCATTCTCTGTGGCATGAACGCCATTCACAAGATTATAACTATCCATGACCGCTCCCACATGTGCATTTTGCACAGCTTTTCTAAATGCGGGGAAATATATTTCTTGAAGCGTTCTCTCATCTATATCAGAACTCGCATGGTGACGACTCCACTCTTGATTGTTTCCACAAAAATGCTTAATCGTGGCTATCACTCCCTTATCTTGGACACCTTTTATATATTGGCAAGCGATTTCCGATGTGAGAAATGGATCTTCTCCAAAATATTCATAATTACGTCCGCATAAAGGAGAACGATAAATATTGACTCCGGGTCCCAACAAGATGCCAACACCACGAGCACGCGAATCATCCCCCAAGCCTTCTCCCAACAAATAAGCCATATCACGATTCCAAGTTGCAGCTGTCAATATACCACAAGGGTACAAAGTACTATGCTCCGAATGATTCCTGGTTCCACAAGGTCCATCTGCCAATAAGATTCTAGGAATACCCAAGCGTGGAATTGCCCTTAGAGAAAAGGATGTCTCACCAGACAAATAATCTATTTTTTCTTTCAATGTCATTTGAGCAACCAATTCTTTTGCTCTTTTTCGTGCTTGTTCATCTATCTGTTGTGCAAGCACTTCTACTGGCAAAGTTGCTAAAATAATTACCAACAATACCACATTCAAGAGATTCTTGATGTTGTGATTCTGTATTTTATCCATATCCGATTCTACTTAATTTTTATATTTAGTTTACAAGATTCCAAGCCTGCAGCTTTAGCCTCTACCCACATATTTCCCTTTCTACCACATCCTTTGACCAATGCCATAAGTTTGCCTTTAAACACGGGCATTTGTGGCAGATGGAATGGGTGCAGATCTGTAGGATCACCATTGGCAGATGCCACAAACTGACCATCGCCTTCTACAGCAAAACTAACCAAACAGTCACTTTCCGGGCAAAGGTGTCCATATTTATCTACCACCTCTATCCGTACAAAAGCCATTTCATCCGTTCTATCACTCAATACTTTTTTATCCACCGTTGCTACCAATCGGAAAGGTTCTCCTGCTGTACTCACAGAGTCTTCCAAAGCAACACGACCTTCCTCATCGAAAGTTTTCACGACCAATACTCCTGGTTCATATTTCACATCATCCCATATCAAGCGATAATGACGCTGAAGAGCCAAGCTATCATCTACCAAAGCCTCAGCCTCTTGAAGAGAGAGTTTTCTTTTACGTCCCAAGCTTTTTCCATTCAAGAAAAGTTCTGCTTCTTGAAAATCAGTATAGACCATCACGGGAGTAACTTGTCCTTCTCGTCCATGCCATGTCCAATGTGGCAGCAAATGCAAGGTATGTTCACGTTTGTTCCACTGACTACGATAAAGATAATACCGATCCTTAGGAAGATTCGCCAAATCAATTATACCAAACAAGGAGCTATGGCTCGGCCAACAATCATTGTTGTAAGGAGTCGGTTCTCCCAAATAATCAAATCCCGTCCATACAAACTGCCCTAAATACCAAGGATTTTTCTCTGCCAATGCGAAATCGACATCTGGCGTATTACTCCACGAGCAATATTCCACATCATAGCTAGAAGACTGATGATCATCATACATTGCCATGGACTTTAGCTTCAACGGAAACTTATAGACCCCACGTGAGCTCACAGTAGAGGCTGTCTCTGAGCCCAATATCAGCCCTTGTGTCCAGGTAGCAGCAGCCTTAGGATAATTCCAAGTGTTATAATTGATACCAGGAATATCCACGTCCTTAGCAAATCCATTAGCCAACACATAAGGTATTTGGTCCATGCAAACGGTAACCATTCTGGTAGAATCCTCCTCATGACAATATTTTTGCAAACGATTCACCCATTTCCTGCCATCGGCATCTCTTTGATTGGGCACCTCATTGCCTATCCCCCACAAAATAACCGAAGCATGGTTACGGAAATGCCGTACCATATCTTTGACCTGTCTTTCTGCTTGTGATGAGAAAAAACGATGAAAGCCATTCTCACATTTTGGGGTATCCCACTCATCAAAAGGTTCTATCATCAGCATCAGCCCCATCTCATCACAAAGTTTGGGCAATAGCGAAGATGGTAAATTATGCGATGTTCTAATAGCATCACACCCCATGTCCTTCAACATCTTCAAACGATACCGCAATACAGACTCATTAACTGCAGCACCTATTGCACCTAAATCATGATGGATGCAAACACCTTGTATTTGACGATGCTGTCCATTCAAATAAAAACCCTTGTCTTTTACAAACTCTATATTACGGATGCCAACTTGCGCTTCTACTTGATCCAATATCTTTTTGCCTTTAAACAAAGTCAAGTGCAAAGAATACAAATTGGGAGTTTCAGGGCTCCACAGCTGTGGATTATCAATTTTAAGTGCCAACTTTGTCTTCTTCTCCCCAGTTTTAAGGATTTGGTCATTTTTACTTAACTTTTGTTCCAAGCATTTGACGGAACGACCATTTTGATCCACTAAATCAACACGAAGCAGCAAACCATCCTGTTTCTCTCCTTGTATATCTACATCCAGACTTACGGCAGCCGCTTTTGAGTCAATCACCCTTGAAGTAATCTTTGAATCCCACCATGATATATACGTAGAAGCCGTTTCCACCAACTTCACTTCTCGAAACAGCCCTGCTCCTGGATACCACCTGGAAGAATGTGCCTTAGGAGAAAGTTTGACTGCCAACACATTTTTTTCTCTTTTGTTCACGAAAGGAGTCACATCGACAAAGAATGCCGCATATCCATTAGGTTGAAAGGCTACCTCTTTTCCATTAACATAAACCATCGCCTCGCTCATTGCTCCATCAAAATACAAGAATGTCTTACCTTTCCCCCTAATACTAAAGCTACGGCGATACCAAGATTCCCCATCATAAGGAAGCCCTCCTGTTCGTCCCGTTTTACGATAAACCTTTGTTTCCTTGTTTTGGACATTCATGACATCCTGTAAATCATTTCGCTCGTCAAAAGGACCACTGATAGCATAATCGTGAGGTATCGATACTTTTATCCATGAGCTATCATCATAATCCATTCGCTCAGCCAAAGGATATTCGCCACGAGCAAACATCCAACCATCTCTCAATGTTTGTTCATAACGTTGAGAGAAAGCTGTATACAACACAAAGTTGAATAAGAAAAATAATACACAATATCTTTTCATGACGATTTATCTTATATGAATCTTCAATTTCTGTCCGCCTACCAAAATAGAAACCTCACCAGCCTCTACAAAGCGATGTCCTTGGTCATCCACATACCCCAAATCTCTTTCTACATCCACGTCAAAGACGTAGTTCACAGTTTCTCCCTTGCGAATCATCTTTTTCTCGAAGAATTTTAACTCCTTACAAGGGCGGGTTATTGAACTATAAGGTACAGATACATACCAAAGCACGGCTTCCTTGCCATTCATACCGCCATCATTGGTTACTGGTATTGTTATGCTAAAATGGTCATCTTTAGATACAGTCAATTTATCAGCAACGGGCACACCATACGTAAAATGAGTATAGCTCAAACCATATCCAAATGGATACAAAGGTTCACTAGTCATATCCTTATAAAATCCTTGGTGACGGCGCGCACTATTCCTTCTATTATAATAAATAGGTATCTGACCTTGCGAATAAGGGAAAGTCATCGCCAATTTACCCGAAGGATTATATCGTCCTGAAAGTATTCCTGCTAGAACCTCACCACCCAATATTCCAGGATGCCAAATCTCCAAAATTGCATCTGATGCTTGAACAGCACTGCCCAAAATCACGGGACGTCCACTTGCCAACGCCAACACAATTCTGCCTCCTGCTTTGTGAACGATTTCGATGAGTTGCTGCTGGATTTCGGGAAGTTCAATCTTGGCATGAGAATTATTCTCACCACTCCAACTTCCTTTTTCTCCCATACATAGGATGACGACATCAGCCCACTTGGCTAATTCTTTCGCCTGAGAAAAGTCAGATTGGTCATCACCATCAAAATCACATCCAGATATATATCTCACCTCGGCACTTTTGCCAAACTCCTGATTAATCCCCGTCAGCAATTTGACAACATCTTTGTTCTCGCCATGTCCCCACCAGCATCCTAACATATCATGCGCATTATCAGCCATAGGCCCCATTACTGCGATTTTGCCTACACCTTTCAAAGGCAAAATGCCATTATTCTTCAAAAGGACCATTGACTCAGAGGCCATCTGAGAAGCAATCTGCATACTTTCTGATTTCAAAAAACGCTCTGAAGACTTTGATGTTGGCGTATAAGGATTTTCGAACAATCCTAATTGGAATTTCACTCTCAAGACTCTTCTCACCGCCTCATCTACTGAAGCAAGGCTAACTTTTCCTTCATTCACCAATGCCTCCAAATAAGCATCATATGAATGAGACATCATATCCATATCTAACCCAGCGTTCATGGCGTACATGCCTGCATCTTTCAAATCCTTGGCTAGTCCTTGGCTTTGCAATTGCATGATAGCTCCCCAATCAGACACAACCATTCCTTTATAATTCCACTTGTTTCGAAGCACCTCGGTCAATGTATAATGATTGGCAGAACCTGGCACGCCACTGATATCATTGAAGCTACTCATGATAGTAGCAGCACCAGCATCTACGCCCATCTTATAAGGTGGTAGATAGGTATCCCACAAAGTTTGTCGAGATATTTCCGTATAGACATAATCACGACCTGCCTCAGAAGCACCATACCCCACATAGTGCTTCAAACACGCCGCTTCCGACATGCCATTTGCCAAGTTGGCACCTTGATAACCTTTCACGGAAGCTTTCGCAAACACGCCATTGGCATAAGGATCTTCCCCATAACCTTCCGCAACACGTCCCCATCGTGGATCCCTACTCACGTCGATCATGGGAGAAAAAGTCCAATCCACGCCACTCATCCTGCATTCTTGCGCAGAAACACGGCAAGCCTTCTCCACCAATTCCGCATTCCAACTACATGCCTGCCCCAATGGGATAGGGAAAATGGTACGAAAGCCATGAATAGCATCATAGCCAAACAAAATAGGAATACCCAATCGGGAATCTTTCATCGCATGACGTTGCATACGATTTCGCAGTTCTGGGTCGGTCGGAAAATAAATCAAAGAACCTATCTCGGCAGGAATGTCCTTCACCTCCTCACCTTTATTATTCTCGATATTATTTCTACCCAATGTATATTGGTTCAACTGCATTACCTTCTCTTTCAGAGTCATACGAGACAAAAGATCTTCTATTCTTTCTTCAATAGGAGCTTTTGCATCTTTGTACAACATCTTTCCCTCGTTCTTTGCGCATAGGTTAGATGATACCATCAAGACTGATGGCAAAAGCAACAAGATAAGTTTTAGCTGTTTCTTCATAAGGCAAACTTTTTAATTGTGATATTCCTTTTGTTTCTGATGATAATAGTCGTGCATGACATACCATGCTTTTTTCCGTTGCCCTTGATCGGATACCAATCCCTTTCTGTTCCAACCATCTTGATTGGTCGGGTGGAAGCGGAATGGAGAACGGAAATCAAAGAGCACCCAAGGAGAAACACCCACCAAATTTGGGATATTCTCAAACATGCGCAAATTATCACGATACAACTTAGCTTGGTATTCCTCACTCCAAGAAGAAGCTATCGTTTCATCGCCATGCTGACCATACAATGCCTCTCCTCCGAATTCAGAGATCAGCAATGGTTTATTGACTGCTACTTTCCAAACACACTCCGCTGGTTTCAAAGGCCATGGAGCATACCATCCCATGTACTTATTGACACCTATCATGTCCAATTGGTTGACAAAAGAGTCCTCCATCTCAAACAGTTGAGAGTCCTCCTTGAAATAGACGTTATCAAAAGCCGCAACAAACAAACGGGTTGTGTCCATATCTTTGCCCGTTTGCAATAGCTCTGACAAGAAAGCATTTCTTGCTTCCGAAGGACGAGTTTCATTAGCTATTCCCCAGAAACAATCTGCACAACGGTTTTTGTCGCGCTTAATCGTTTCCGTCAACATACCTTTAGCTTTTTGCAATGTTTCTTGATTGGAGAAATCTATGGCCTGCCAAACAGGAATCTCTTGCCAAAGCATCATTCCCATCTGTTCTGCCTTACGAACGATATATTCATTTTGCTGATAATGGGCCAACCTTATCATATTAACACCCAAAGCCTTGGCTTCAGCCAACAGCATATCAGCATCTCCCTCCGTACAAGCACGTCCCATGCGTTGTGGTATTTCTTCATGAAAAGAAATACTTCTCAAGAATGTCTGTTTTCCATTCAGATAGACCTTTGTGCCCTTCACCTCTATATTTCGAAAGCCAATGTCTTCCGTCACTTCATCAGAGCCAGATTTGATTCTGACCTGATAAAGTTTTGGATTTTCTGGATTCCAACGCTGCAAATGAGATACTTTCAGCATACCCTTTGCCTCTCCATCAGCATTCGTTTTAAGATTCAACTTCTTTTTCAGTTCAGGAATCTCCACGCTAACAGCTTGATTGGCTAAAGCATCAGACAAATTGACCGTAACATGAATCAAATCCGCACGGTGCTTATCCAATTGGATAAAATAATCACTCACGTATAATTGGGGCACAGATACCAGCATCACATCACGAGTGATTCCTCCATAATTCCACCAATCAAAAGACAATGCAGGAATAGCAGACTTCATTCGACGATTATTGACTTCCAAAATCAAAGTGTTATCTCCTTGACGTAAAGCATTCGTAACCTCCATTTGGAAAGGGGTAAATGCACCTTCATGCTCGCCTATTTTTTTGCCATTCAGATAGACCTTACAACGATTACTCACGCCGCCAAAACAAAGGAATTGGCGTTTCATTCCTTGCTTATTTACATTGAAATGACGCGCATACCACACAGAACCTTCAAAATATTTCAATTCTGCATTCTGAGAGTTCCAATCTCCAGGCACATTCAGTCGCAATCCTCCAGCAAAAGAGTATTCAAAGAAATCGGTCTTTCCTTGTGGTTTTTGATCTAAATACAATTTCATTTCCTCGCCACGCTCATACAAATCTGGAATAGCATTCCATTTGCCATTCAACAATTCGTATTGGCGGCCATAGACATTTGCCAAATAGGTGCTTGCTGCAGAAACGATGCCACAGCAAACAAGCAATAAATAGATAACCAAGCCTATCTTTTTCATTTCTGTATCTTGTATTGGTAAATAGTAAATTGATTTTTATCTGGCATTGCAAACTTCAACTTTCCCGTTTCATCAACGATGGCGACTGTGGAATCTCCACTACCTGCAATTTTATCCAATCGAACCTTATCACCAGGTGTCAACCAAGTCTGAAGACTTGCACTAGCTCGCTCATTATCCTCCCTATATATGATAAAGAATCCAGAATCCTTCTTTGTCATGGATTGGAAACCAGTCCAAGAACGCCCAGATGGCTCTTCTCCTACCGGGAGAATGATACCCGAATGAAACTCATGCTGTACTTTCTTATAAGTTTCAATCAACTTCGATGTTTCAAAAGCTTCCTCGGGCAAGTTGGCAGCCTCCATCCAAGCCAATGGCTGAGCTGGCATCGCAATGGCAAAAAGATAATCAAAAGAGTAGTTTCTTGGCGCAAAAACATCCATGGAGTCATATTTTGCCACATTACGCCATTTGTTCAAGAACTCCACCTGCAACTTCTCGGCTGGTACATATCTAGAAAGCTGCCACAGATTTCTCAACGTACGATATGGATAATAATTTCCCCAGTCTGTATAGCGATTTTCCAAGAAGATATTTCCATACTCATTCATCGAATGATAACCTCCACGACGCCCCGCCGTAGCATCCAGATTGAAGATGACCTGATGATTGGTTTCAGTAGCCACCTTATCAAACATTCTTCTCAGATTTTCCTCAGCTTTTTTCGTTGGGATTTGCAAACCATCTATCTTGAAGCAAGAGATGCCGTATTGTCGATATAAGGACACCATGGCTTGTGCATCTTTTTCCCAATCGGCAAAATCATTTTGTATGCTCGGATTAAACCATAATCCTATCCGAATGCCTAATTTCTTGCCCTTTGCCACTACCTTTTTCAATCCATGAGGAAACTTGTGTGGATTGGGCGTCCAATAAGTATTATCTTTCCATATATCTCGGAATGAGCCACCTTTTGACTTGGAGTTAGGACTTTTTCCTGTTTGCCATCCATCATCCAATTGGAATACAGTAATACCTAATCGAGCTGCACGATCCAATTCTTGCAAACAAAAAGCCTCATCTATCTTGGCATCCTGACTTCTATCGCCCCAAGTGTTCAACATAATCATTTCATCAGAGACAGACTTTTCCATACGCAACTGCTTTTGATACGTGCGCAAAGAAGCTAGAGCATTCCTTTCTTCCCCATTGAATACACCGAGCACACATCCATAAAGGCGAGTCCAATCATCTTTGGATATATCCGAAGCAGCAACACCTGTCCCAACTACCATAAAATCATTGAAATCGGTTATAAAATCTGCACCACCATAATGTAGTTGAGTACTAGAAACTGGAGATTCTTTCAGAAAGAAGAAACCATTTCCCGACAACTGATCTTTTGCAAACAGCAGATTTCCCCTGCATCCATTCTTGCGATAAGGAATAAAATTGCGCTCTAGCACAAGATTGTCATTCCAATCGGTATAGTCAAAGAACTCCACCGCTTTCGTCTGCCAATGATTCCCCGACAACTGGAGACGATCCAATGTAGGTGTCTTCAATTCGGTTGCCATGTCTTCAACAGACTCTATGTTTTTCCTATCCACATTGGATGCTACCACATCATTGCCAACCTTTTTCATGACACCTTTTAGATATGTATCACAAGCTATTGCTGGAGCATTGCCATAAACACGGAATATACGTTTGATGCTCAAACTACCCTGGAGATAAGAGACCTCTACACAAAGATAGCCAGGATGAACGCCATTAGATTCTATCCAACGGCTAGACATACTTCCTTGCTCCGCATTGCCTTTGGCGATGGCAAAATCTGGTTGCTTCCCCATAGCTCGTAGCACTGAATGAATCCGCTTATCCACAACAGATATAGTTTTCAATGCTCCTCCATTCCAAAGAAAGCATCTCTCCAAGACATCATTGCCTATACGAAGCGTATCTTTCTGCAATGTTGCATAACAAGAGTGCATGGCATCCATAGAATGCCACGCTCCTAATAATAGCAAAAGTATCAAAAGTCTTCTCTTCATTGCGCTTACTGATTCATAAATGCCCTTGGCTTTTCCAATAAGACATTGGGTTCATTAAAATGCTGATTATCTGGCACATTCTTTTTTCCTATGCCCTTTTGCATCATCACCTTCAGTTCTGGTAAATGGTTTCTGTAAACATCTCTTGGCTCTATACCATACTGATGACATAGGGCTGCCGCCATGCCTACGACCTCGCCCATCATACCCGTCGTACGCATCACTCTCACAGTTCCCAAAGCCACATGGGTACAACTGATATTCCTTCCAGCCATCAATAGATTATCTATATTGCGAGAATATAGACAACGATAAGGCACAGCATAAGGATAAATCCAGCGATGCACCGTCCGGGTCTTAAATTCATTTCCAGGGAATCGTACACTATTCAAACTATCGGCAAAATGCAAATCAATGCTCCAAGATGTGGAGAACGAGGCATCTTCGTGTTGCACATTCTTGTTGATGTCTTCTTCGGACAAGACATAATCGCCCAACAAACGACGAGACTCACGCTTACCTGCAATATAGCCAACCCAAGCCAAAGAGCGATTACGGTATTTTTGCTTTTCCTTTGCCTTGTTTTTCAAGAAACTCCAATTGGAATAAATAACCAACAGCCCATAATCCCTGATTCTTTCTGCATCCGTTATCGGATTCTTGTTCATGCCAGTTTCCCAAGTCCACTCACCTTTTACGACAGGTTCTTTGTTGCTCTCATTAAAATTTATTCCATAAGAGAAATCGGGGAAACGAGTATGATGCTTGACATCTTCAGAATACCATTGGATAGAAGAGCCCATCATGATCGTGTCCGCCTTCATCGGAGCCAAAGACTCATGGTATTCATCCTGTGCCTCTCTTCCCATCCGCCAATCTGCACCTGCCAAGAAGCCAATCGTTCCATCTCCCGTGCAATCACTGAAAAGAGGTGCCTCTAACTCTATCTTTTCAGCAGACTGTATTTGCTGTATGAGCACAGAACTGATACGATTACCTTTCTTTTTGATTTTTATGGCACGATAGGAAGGGAACAAGGTAATGTTTTTCTCAGTCAAGACAAAAGAGTCTTTTTTACTATCTTCATAAAACTCTCCTGGTTGCGCATTGCCACCTCGTTCGTGTCCAAACTCACGAATCATCCTACCAAGTCCTTGATTGGGTTTCAATTCTATCACACCTCCTAGATGTACTCTTACTTCCGATGAGTTATTACCCCCCAATACCGGGCGATCATTCACCAATGCCACCTTACTACCCAAACGAGCGGCGGTTACAGCAGCACACATTCCTGCAATACCACCTCCCACTACAACAAAGTCGAAGTGCTTGGATTTGACTTTCTGGATAGGATTAAGAGATTGGCGCAATTGTTCTGTCTGTTTGGTGTTCATCTTTAATGGCGACTTTTTAGGATCAGTCGTCAAATAGATTGCATCACAGCGACCATCGAAGCCTGTCAAATCATGAAGGCCCAAAGTTGCCTCACCTGATTTAAGAGTTACCTTTCCTGCCAACTGCCAGCCCCAAGTCTTTCCTTCAGCACCCAACATCTTAGGCAAGCGCTTATCATTCACGGTAAGCACAAAACGACCGGGACCCATTTTATCGCTCCAAGGAGAAGTCCAGTTATAGGTTCTGACATAAACATCATACACCCCAGCCTTTTCTACTTGAATCGTGGTTTTTGCATCTTCCACGGGATTCCCCATCCCATGAGCCATCACGTATGGAGACCCCATCTGGTCCATGAATTGTTGATCCACTACCCATCCTCCCAGATGGTGGAAGCTTTCAGACTCCACAAAGATGTCTGAAGCCCCCGCCATCAAGGAGCTAAAAATAGTAAAGATTACGATGACGAATCTCTTGTACATATATAATTCTTTTATTTGATTGTTACATCGGATAGTTTTACCCATCCGTCTTCTGTTTGATATTCATCACGGGCAGAGATGATAATACCGATGGCATTATCCTTTGTGGTATCAACAATACCTACAGCCCACTCATATTGACCTGGTGTAACATCAGATAGAGTCAACTCCGTCTTGTAAGTATGAGGAGTTCCTTGTACCCAATCTGAAATCTCAGGATTAGGATCCACAAATACCTTGACTGATTTCTCCGTAGTCTTGTCCAACAAAGCAAAAGCCACCTTATACTTTTGATTCCATTGTGGAAGATTGGTAGGGCAATAGCCCCATCCCAGATTAGACCAGCGGTGTGTCAATACCACCTTACCATTTGAGGATGCGTTTTCTGGCAAAGAAACCTTGTCGGGGTAAAGGCGATAACCACCATCCGCAATAAACTCTTTCACCAACTTGAAGGCGGAGTTAAACCAAGAATGAGTCTCACCTGTCTGTGGGCTAGAGCTGAAGCGGAAGTCCATCATATTGACATTGGCTCCCTTTCCTTCATCAAACTCACCTTTTCTCACCTCAGCATAGTCGGCATACCCATCACCCTTGATAGAACTGCCATGAGAAGACTTCACCCAGCCGCCTTCCATGATAAACGGACATTGATAGCGATAAGTGGTAGCGATTCCTCGCTCCCAATCCTTATAATATTGCTTCATACCAAAGGCATCGTGACGAAGGCTAAAGCCTTTCTTCACTGCACGGTCAATCAAGTCGGCAGTATCATCGAGATTGGCACCATCAAAACTAGAACTACTCAGTAAGCAACGATGATAGTTGATGAAGATAGGCACCTTAGTGAAAGTTTTAGCCATCAAGTCGGTAATCCACTCAAAGACTTTATATTTCACTTCTTTTTCCGTCATTTTCTCATTTTCATTAGGCGTATCTACAGCCCAATATTTCAAAGTATGAGTCTCACCCCATTTACCCAAACCAAAGCCACTGACATAATTGGTGATGTCTGGGTCATTATATTTTGCGGCAAAATCCTGCAAGAACTTAGCATATTTCTCTTGGAAGATGGGGTCATCTGGGTAAGGAGACCATACCTGTACACTACCTGTAGTCGTCACATATCCCTTGCATCCAGCCTCTCTTACATAGTCTGGTGTAAAGTTATAATGCTTGTCACGACTATCCACCACGAATGTGAATGCCAATTTCAAGTTGCGCTCTTTGGCACCATTCACCAACATACGGAAACGTTTGGCTGGTTCCGTGTTAACTCCATCTTGCCAGATATAAACACCCTCTTCAGGGTTGAAGTCACTCCAAGCACCACGGATATAAAGGGTAGTTCCATAATCAGAAACCTTCACCTTACCTTCCGAAGAGTCAAAGTTATCATAGATGTCCCAAAAGTTGTCCATCATGCCACTGCCGATACCCGTATAGATGTTCCATCCTTGCAATGGATTTCTCAGGAACTTGCTACGCTCAGGCTTGATATTCACGATTTTGTTGCCTGTTACATTCCAGCTATAACCTGTCGCATCCAAGTCATCTTTATCGGAACATGATGTTCCGATAAAGAGAGTAGATGTGATGAGAGCCAAAGACATGGCTGTCATCTTGACCTTAGACATATAATTTCTCATTTGCATAATAGTCTCTAGTTATTGATTATTTTTTATCAAACAGTACGGTATTGTTGCGGATATTGACCACCACAAAATTACATCCCTCTGGGATGATGAAGTAAGCATAGCGGTTATCTCTTTGACCTGCGACTATCTTTTCTTCTGTACCCAACTTAGCCGTGATATAACCATTATGGTCATTACGTTTAGCATCGGCTGATGAACCGAAAGCATAAACATTATTATTTGTGTTATCTACCGTAAACTTCACAGATGCCTGTACCGTATTTCCACGCTCATCTTTTTGTGAACTTCGAGGAAGTGCATCACCCTTATATACAAAGACACATGGATCTGCTATACTTGGAAGCAAGTTAAACTTGTCCTGGTATCCCGTAAAGGCTCCCGAATCATGGTCAAAGGCATTGAAGGTACCATACATATACAGTTTCTCAATGACTGTTGTATATGGATTAATTCCTAATTTTGTATTATTCCAGCTTACAGACTTTGGCTCCAAGTCCGTCTTGTCGGAATAAATAATGATAGTCTTCTCTTCCTTATTCAATACGATACGATAGGTACCAGCACTTGGGATAGACCAATAACGAGCTGAAGCTGCTGTATTCGTTGCCACCTGAGTGAATGAAGAAGACTGACCATCGTTGATGTCATGTGAACCTTCTTGCATTGGAACGATAGACATTTCTTGCTTGCCCTCATAAGTCAATGGAATATAAAGAGTTCCTGCTGAGAGTTGTCCTCGCCAAGCATACAAGTTCTCATTTTCCAAAGTCTGCTGCATCTCCACTTGATCGCCAACGGCTGTACCTGCCAAGAAGATTTGGTCTGCATCCACCACGGCACCGGCTGCCACAATCTTGACTGTCTGCTTGGTCATATCCACTGTGATACGGTAAGTATCATCTTCAGGAATAATCCAAGAGTTTGCCTCACTACGATCGGTAACAATCGCTGGCATATCAGACAATGTCAAAGCCTCATCTGCCTCAGAAGGGCCTATGGCATTCTCTTCATCGCCAAACAAGACAGGGAAATTAATCTTTCCTGCACTCAACTTGCCGGTATAGGAATAAACAGTGCCATCATTGTTTGCCTCCAACAAGACATCTGCATCTCCTACCGCTGTACCAGCCATAAACAACTGGTCTGCACTAAACTGCTTAGCTCCATAGGTCTTCACCTTTACCCTTGCTGTGGCAATATCAGGAACCACCAAGCGTGGTCCCTCAAAAGAGGCGGTCACGGTAAACTGTACTTCACGAATCGTACTGGTCAACTGTCCGAAATGCTCTACCAAAAGCTCTTGCAACTGTTGGTTGGTATAAGAACGAGAGAAGTGACCATCATCCTCATACTCCATTATTTCATCAGCAGTACTGCCGCTCACACGCATTTCATACTTATAGGTGGTGATATAATCATCGCCGTAATCATGTGCCGTTGTCCAATCCAAAGTCAAGGCAGTGGCATCAGGATTGCCCTCATCCAACTTGATGTAGTCACCAGATGGTTGGAGTTCTATCACAGATTGGTTTCTAGAATACGAGTTGTCTATGTCATCATTGCAAGACATCGCCAACAAGCTCATGGAAGAAGCCAATAGCCAAACGGCTGTCTTTAATATATTATTTGTCTTCATTTGCAATTTCTTTAAATACAATTACACAATGGATATATCATATTCATCCGATTTTAATATCCAGGGTTGTTGGTCAAGTTAGGACACAACTCCATATCATGGGTAGGGATAGGCCACAAGTATTCTCTGTCAGGGAAAATACGTTGCGCACCTGTCGTGCAGTAACCTGCATTGAAGAGATGTGAGAAGTCAGCCAAGCCATCTTCATCAATCTGTGGTGTCATACCCCAGAACCAAAGTCCCTTCTCTACCACATTGGAAAGCAAGTCATTAGGCTGCAACATGATATAATTATAACCATTCAAAGCCTTGGAAGCGAGTTTCCATCTCATCAAGTCTTGCAAGCGTTGGTTTTCCATGGCGAACTCCATGCGACGCTCGATGCGAACCGCCTTTCTGAGTTCCTCCTGACTACCCATCTGCACGGTTGGATAAGCCGAGGTTGCAGATACATCCACACCATAAGCACGAGCACGCACCAGGTTGATTGCCTTCAGTACGGAGTCATCTATCTGATTCTGCTCTATCATCGCCTCAGCATAAATCAAGAGAACATCAGCATAGCGCATGATGATATAATCAGACTCTACTTTCATACCATTCTCCATCCAAGAAGCATCAATGCCCTTCTTCCAAAGAAGACCATTATATGAAGCATACTGATTGACTTTTCGAGTATCTTGATTCGACTGTGTCTTGCCTGTCGTATAATTCATGATCGTCGTTGCAGCAGGACTAGGATCATACTCAAATCCACAATGCTCAGTATTGAAAGGCACAATTGTCATACAGCAACGTGGGTCACGGTTCTTGAATGGGTTGTGCGGATCGAAGAGAGGCGATTCGTCAATAGGCAAACCATCCGTACAGAGATAGGAAGCCAACAAGTCCCAAGAAGGATTATAAGAACCATAGCCACCCGCATTACGAGGAAGACCATTCTTCACAATCCAAGAATCCAACACAACATCATTCTCGATAGAACGAGGCAATACAAACACCTTCTCTGGGTTGACCTTGGTGCTCTGCTTGAAGAGCTTAGCATAATCTGGTTCCAATGAATAGATACCCAAGTCCATACAAGCCTTTGCTTCCTTAGCAGCCTTCTCGTAATCCCCCATATAGAGGGCAAAACGAGCTTTCATCGCCATAGCTGCGCCTTTGGTGAAATGTATTGTCTCACTTTTTCCATAAGAAACAGGAAGCCATTCGATCGCCTTATCAAAATCTGCATACACCAAAGGGATCAACTCTGCCTTCGGACGACGACCCTGTTGTTCTGCCTCCGTGATAGTTTCTGTATTTTCAAGATAAGGAACATCTCCATAGAAGAAAATCAAGTCAGCATACTTGCAGGCACGAGCGAAATAAGCTTCACCTGCATATCTATTGATCACCGACTGGGTGACATGTCCCTCAGCCTTGTGGATGTTTTCCAACATGGTATTGGCACGAGCTATCAACTTATAGCTCTGTTCCCAGAGGTGATATACCTCATATTGCTGTCCATTCAGCGTACCATCCAGAACGGTTCCCCCACTTCCTGGGTTACGGTTTTGCAAACGATAGGTAGTATTGTCACTCCACTGCTCAGAGGAAGACAAAGGCTCCTGCCAATAACCCAAGATATAGAATTCGTTGGAAGCCAACGACAATTCTGTCTCATTCGTGTACCACGAAGCGGTATTTCCCTGTGACTTTGGCACCAAATCCATGCTCTCACAAGAAACGAGTCCTAAACTCAACGCAGCTAAAAATATCTTAACTTTCATATCCGTCTCTTTTAAAAATTAACTTGAATACCTACAACCAATGAAGTGGTGATAGGATAAGCACTTGTTCCCATTTCTGGATCCCATCCCTTAGGGAAGTTGCTGATGCAGAACAAATCCGAACCACTCACATACAAGCGAGTACGGTCGATGCCCACACACTTGGTCCATTGCTTAGGGAGCGTATAACCCAAAGTCACATTCTTCAAACGGAAGTACCTTCCATTGAAGAGCCAATAACTAGAGGTAGCATAGTTGTTGTCTTTCGACACATTAGACAGGCGAGGATATTTTGCCTGTGCATTCTCTGCATCCGTATTGAAAGGACTCCAGTATTTTCCCTCGATAATGGCTGGTACGTTACCATAGTTGTTTCTAAATGGCTGCACCATAGCAGATGACAGATAAGAGTTTTGCTTGCCTATACCTTGGAAAGCGATGCTCAAGTCGATACCCTTCCAGGAAGCATTCAGGTTGCCGCCATACTGATAACGAGGCAATGAGTTGCCGAGTGGTACTCTATCATACTCTGGGGAAATCTTACCATCTGGCACACCGTCTGGTCCACTGATGTCTCTGTATTTCAAGTCACCCACAGTCACAGTGCTACTGGTTCTAGCAGAATTGTTGACTTCCTCTTTTGTTTGGTAGATTCCGTCACAGATATAGCCATAATACTCATTAAACAGCACACCTGCACGCTTTACCTTTCCTCCTGATATAATATCAGAGTTGTTCAAGTAATCAATCTTTGACAGATAGTCAGAGAAGTTGACACTAATACCATACTTGAAGTCGCCGATATGGTCTTGCCAGCTCACGTCAATGTCATAACCATGAGTTGACATCTTACCAGCATTGGTATTTGGCTGGTTGTAACCCATCGTATATGGTATCTGGATAGCAAGCAACATATCTGTAGTCTTCTTCCAGTAATAGTCGAAGTTGACATGCAAGCGATTGTTCAAGAAATTGGCATCAAATCCCAAGTCGGTACTGGTTGTTGTTTCCCAAGTGATGTCTTCAACTGCGAGAACCGCCGGACGAGCTGTAGAACCAGAAACCACGCTGCCATCTGCCATATAGAATAAGGTGCTGCCAAACGACATCAAAGCGATATAAGGGAAGTAGTTGCTACCGATGCGCTCGTTACCCAACTTACCCCATGAAGCACGCAACTTGAAGTATGAGAGCCAAGGCATATTTACCTTTTTCATAAACGGCTCTTCTGACACGACCCAACCTGCCGAGAACGAAGGGAATGTACCCCAACGATAATTCTTGGCAAAACGAGAGCTTCCATCACGGCGTACATTTGCCTGGAAGAGATAACGATTGGCGTAAGAATAAAGCAAGCGACCAAAGAAAGAGTTAGAGGTGTATTCCGAACCAGTACCACTATTGGTTTGGAAATCCTCTGAACCGATATTCAAGTAAGGATAATTGGTCAACTCATACTGGTCACGAGCAGCAGACAAGGACTCTGACTTCATGTAATAGTTCTCAAAACCAGCCATCAATGTCAAGTCGTGCTTACCAAAAGTACGCATATAGTTAGCCAGCAGCTGGCTTGTTACATGCCAGTTGTCATTACGTCCTTCCGAAAGTTTATTGGTAGCATAAAGAGAACCTGCATCCAAATAACCACCGATGACATCAGGGTCATCTTGCAAGGTGTACCAACAAGCCAGCTTAAACTGCTTGCTCTTCTGATAGTTGATAAATGGAGAAATCACTGCAGAGAGACTCAGCCCCTTAATAGGCTTATAGGTTAAGGAGCCTTTACCTGCCAACTGGGTACTATGAGATACCGTGCTACCGCCATTCTTCAACAAGCCATAAGGATTGGCACCACTCTTACCTGAGGCGATACGTCCATCACTCCACATAGCAGGATAGATGGCAGGCATAAAGCGCATGGTCTCAAATGGATCGTATATCTGATTGCGACTCTTGGCATGGCGAATGCTGACATCCAAAGAAGCACTCAGTTTCTTGTTGATATTAAAGTCGTTGTTAGAACGGAACATATAGCGTTGGAAGCCACGACCATCATACAGACCATCGACCTCATCATAGGTCAAGGTGGCTACCGACTTCACAGCCTTATTACCTCCAGAGACGGTCAAAGAGTGAGTCATACGTGGAGCACTGTTGTTCAGTATCAAACCTTGCCAATCGGTAATTGGATAATTATCAGGATCCGTCTGGTTATACTTCACCCAATTCTTGGTTTGGTCGGCGGTGTAAACCTGGAAGAAACCACCCGAAGGGTTGTCATTGTACTGCTTCTCATTATTCATCTCCAAATAACGAGTGACACCCACCATACTAGGTTGCTTAGTACGGATTTCCCAACCAAACTCTGCGTTATATTTCAAGTCTATCTTTCCCGTATCATTACCACGCTTGGTAGTCACCAAGATGACACCAGCGGCGGCCTTGGAACCATAGATACTAGCAGCGGCAGCATCCTTCAATACAGAGATGCTCTCCACATCATTGGCATTCACATAGTCAAGCGAACTTTCCACGCCATCCACGATGACCAATGGACTAGACTCACCAATAGTGGTGATACCACGCACACGGATGCTGCTGGCACCTGAGCCAGGAGCAGAAGAGTTACGAGATACCGTGACACCAGAAAGAGTACCTTGCAAGGCATTGGAAAGCATGGTGGTACGCTTGTTGACCAACTCATCTCCCTTGACGGCAGCTACGGCACCTGTCAAATCCTTCTTCTTCACTGTACCATAACCAATAACGACCAACTCATCCAAACTATTGGAGTTTTCCTGCATCTCGATGTCATAAGAACTCTTCGAGCCACTCACCTTGACGGTTTGGTCATTGAAGCCGATATAGCTAACCACAAGTTCTGCACCAGCAGGAACATCCAACTCGAAGTTACCATCTATATCGGTGACGGCAGCAATGTTGGTGCCCTTTACTTTAACAGTAGCTCCAATCAATGGTTCATCCTGATTGTCGCCAACCTTACCCTTAATTTTTTTGCCAGTTTTTTTACCGCTCTGAAACGAAGGCTGAACAGACTTTTTCTCACCCAAGGAAATCGTCACCTGACGATTCTTGACTTGGTATTTAAAACCGATCTGCGAACAAACGTCAGACAAGACTTGTTCCACAGACTTTCCTTTTGTTTGAATGTTGACTTTCTTCGACAAAAGGTTTTTCACTTTCTGGTCATAGACAAACACATATTTGCTATGACGCTCAATGTAATCAAAAACTTGCTTCACTGTAGAGTCATCTGCCTTTAAAAGCATTGCCCCCCCAGTTTCGGTCATCGTGACAGAAGCAGCTTGTAACGACATAACAGGAAATGACAGCAAACCTGCCAAGCATAGCATTTTCATGCCACCACTTGTTCTTCCAACAATTGATGTTAGGTTCATAAGCTATTAATTTATAGTTGTTAGTTTTTATTTGATTTTCAATGTTCCTAGCTGAAGCCAGCCTTGCTTTTGATGTATCTTATCGATAGCCATCACAATGCCTGGTTCATTCTGCTTTGTGGTATCCACCAAAGCCACTCGCCAAGTATATGTTCCCTTTGGAATCCCTTGCAAACAAAGGGTTGACGTATATTCCCCATCATTTCCCTTAATCCACTTGGAGAGGTCGGAATCCTCTATGACAAACTTCTTGACAACCTGTCCATCTCCCTTTGCCAAAGAGAAGCAAACCTTATATTTCTGATTCCACTGAGGAATGTTGGTAGGGCAATACCCCCACCCCAAGTTTCTCCAGCGATGGCGAATACTGATCATGCCATCTTTGCTGGCTTTGTCTGGCGCAACCACTTCTACAGGATAGAGGCGATAGCCACCTTCCCTCGTAAAACGCTTCACCAAGTCAAAGCACTTTCCAAACCAGGAGCGAGTCTCATCATTGATGCGCAAGTCCATCATATTGACATGCGTCTCCCCAGCAATTTCATACTCCCCCATTCTTACATCCTCGGAGTGACCTTCACGATATTTTCCGCAGGGGTCTATCCAATAACGATGGTGGGCCTTGGTGATCCACCCACCTTCAAAAACGATGGGACGGCGAAAGAACCATTCCTTGGCAAAGTCCTTTTCCCAATCCATATAATACCCTGTCATTCCAAATGCGTCATGGCGAATGCTATACCCTTTCGCTATCGCCTCTTCGAGCATTTGCTTGCTTTGAAGATTTGGAGCTGCCCAACTCAATGTATCACCCACCAATCGATGGTAATTGATCATGAGTGGTACCTTCTTAAATGTGCGACTATACAAGTCGGTTATCCAACTGAAAACTTTCTGCTTGTTATTGTAATCTTGATACCTTACCGCATGCGATTCTCCCCATTTGCCCAATCCATAAGCATCGATGAAATCCACCTTGTCTGAATCATCGAAGTAATTGGCGAATGCTTGTATAAACTTTCCGTACTTTTCCTGGAAGACAGGATCGTCAGGATAGGGAGACCATATCTTAGGATTGTTAGGATCTTGGAACCCCTTCGCCCCAGCCTCCTTGACATAGAGAGGTGTATTTTGTCCTTGGTCGCGGCTATCTATCACGATACGAAATGCCAGACGCAAGTTACGACTTCTCACGCTCTGCAAGAGTTTGCTGATACGAGAATTCTTGTCTAGCCATACATATTTTCCTTCCTCAGGCTCCAAGGAGCTCCAGCTAGTTCGCAAATAGCAAGTACTTGCATAATCTGAAACCTTGACCGTTTTACCATTGCCGATAGGCATGGCATCGTAGCTTTCTTGCGACCAAAAGTGATCATCCCAATTTCTTCCCAAGTACATCACCCAACCAGTGAGTGGATTTTTCAGCACACTAACTGTATCGGGAGAAAAGCTATAAGTTTTTTCTTTTGCCGATAGTGACTGAGCCACCAAAAGCATACCTGTGAATGCTATAGATTGCAAAAGTTCATTAATTTTCATACTCAAATTAAGTTTTAAATGATATAAAGTCTCCTTACCCAGCTAAGGGTAGAAGTTTAGTAAACAAAAGTTAACGATTATCAATTAGACATGATGTGTATCTCATCCCCACGCTGGACGATCTTCAACTTCCCCAAACCGCTGATAGTTTTCAAGACATCGATGACGGAATCTTGAAGTACCAGTTTGCCATAGAGAGGAGTCTGAGCGGTATTGTCGCAGACAATTTTCACACCATAATGGCGACTCAGCATCTTGGCTATATCCTGGATATTCTCGCCCTGCAAACAGATGATACCATTCATCCAACTGGTATAATCCAGTGCATCCACCTTCTGCTTGGATACGAAGGAGCCATCCTTGATATCTACTTTCTCGGAAGGCTTCATCATCACCTTATCATTGTTGGCTGTAGTGATTTCCACAGAACCTTGTGCCAAGACCACACTCGCCTCACTATCATCATAGTTAGAAACATTGAATCGAGTACCCAATACTCGTATCTTAAACTTTCCGCTATTGACCACAAATGGGTGCTCCGCATCATGGGCTACCTCTAAGTAAGCTTCACCTTTGACCGATATTTCTCGTTGGTCAGCTCGCTGGAAGCACTTGGGATAAGACAACTCGGTACGTGAATTGGCGACCAACTTGGTACCATCAGACAGCAAGATGGTCATCTTCTCTCCCACTGGCACCGTGACATGTTGCATCTCTACAGCAGGTTGACTCTGAGAGAACAGAGCCTCATCACCCGTACCTCCCTTCATCGCCCAAACACTAGCAACGACGATTGCCACCAATGAACAAGCCGCAACAGAAAGAATAGTCAGCAAGCGGCGGCGCTGGCGACGTTGTTCGTTGCGAATCTTCATAAATGTCTTTTGTTTGATAGCGTTTGAATCCATATCTTTAGGAGTTGCATGTTCCACAAAAGCCTTCAACTTGAGGTCTTCCACAGAATCACCATATTTATATTCATTAATATTATTTTCCATCTTAACCATGTTTGAGTTTTTTCTTCAATGCTGCCATAGCAAAACCTATGTGATAATTCACCGTTGGCAAGGAGATGCTCAGCATGTCAGCAATTTGCATATAAGGAAGTCCCTCTATCTTTGCCAGGAAGAAAACGTGTTTGCACTTGGGCGGCAAGCCTTCGATGGCTTCGTTAAGCGACTGCGTTTCTTCTACTGAAATCAGCTTGTCAACAGGTGTCTCCGTGACAGGGAAACCGAATTGGGTCAAATCATCCATAGACACATCATTGCTCCTCTTTTTCTCTTTCCTTAGATAAGAGATCGACTTGCGATAAGTCAATGTATTGAGCCAAGCTTTGATATTCTCAATCCCTGCTAGTTTCTTTCTATTTTTCCATGTCTCAAAGAATACGTCACTGACGATTTCCTCTGCCATTTCCTTGTTACACAATATGCCATATGAATGGTAATAGAGACCATCCATATATCTGTTCATAAAGCTGTTAAAGGCAAGCTCATTTCCTTGAGCTATCAGTAACAATTCTCTTTCCAGATCTTCCATTGCTAGCTATTATAGGTTTTATTTCGGAACATTCCTCATGCCCTTCTACCAATAGTGACGCAAAGTTATAAAAAATCTATAAGTCAAAAAAGGAAAAAATTATCTTTTGTCTTTTTAACATCGTTATTTTGCCATCATGTAGCCATGTCGTGTCAGAAATGTATCTATAAGAGATAACAGCCTGTCATAATCGGTTGTAAGCGGCTTGCGATAATAAAAGATGGGATGATGCCGCCCTTCAAATGGATGAAACTCACACTCATTACCGAGCTGGCGTACCTTGCTCACATATTCTTCCGCCAATTCTATTTTCGTAAACTCATCTTTTGTTCCCATACACAACAACATGGGAGGCATTTGAGCACGAGCACACGTCATAGGCTTTACCAATGGAGGGTACTCCAACAACAACAGATTGGGTATCGACATGCTATCCCTCCCCTCTGGATCTTGGCTTGCCAACAAGGTTGCCATACAAGCACCTGCCGACGCACCTCCACAGCAAATCTTGCCTGAAGACACGCCCAACTCTTCGGCATGACCTCTCAGCCACTCGATGGCATCTCTTGCATCCTCCAAAGCATCCTCCTGGGAAGAATGATAGAGGTAAGAAATACGATAGTCGAATGAGACTGCCAACAAGCCTTTCTCTGCTAGATGTGCTGACTCCTTGTAGAACTGGAGTGGAGAACCATATTTCCAGCCACCTGCGAAAAACCATGCCACAGCCGACCGAGCCAAGTTTTTCTTGGGTCGAAAGACATGGGCGTAAAGGCTATCGCCAGATGGCAACACCTTATAAGGCATCAACTCTACCGAATAAGAATGTGGAGGCGTTTGGAGAAGCTTTCGCAAGGAGTCGAACCACACCTGAGCCATCTGCTCACGCCCCTTCTGGTTAGGGTGTACCTTGTCCTGTATCGTCATCGTCTTCCAGTCGAAGCCCTTGCTTTGGTTCACGAGTACCACTTGCTTGGAATGCATGGACTTCACCATCTTGGCTATCTCCTTATTCAAATCAGGTATATAGGAATACTTCGGCAACTTTCCGCTTTCCACCACTTGCGCCATCAAGACATGAGCCTTAGGGTTGATTTGCAAAATGGAGGCGATGACCTTGCGATAAGCTGCTATCATCCCCTTGACAGGCTTTTCTTCCACAAAATGATTATGACCGGCATGGAGCAGAACAAAGTCGGCAGGATATTTGCGATAGATGCTATCTATCCTTTCTGCCAGAAACTCTATGTTTTTGCCACTAAAACCACAATGCGCCAGCTTGCCAATTCGGCACTCACTTTCTCGAGGACCTATCATGTCAAAATCATATCCTGCCGCGAACAAACGTTCCCAAAGCGGATAAAGATAAGACGAAAAAGAACTTCCGCCCTCCGTGATAGAATCACCTAGCCCCATCAACGTAAATCGTTTCTGTTGCCCCATAACCAAGGCAGTTGTGCCCATCAAGAACACAACTGCCATCATCAACCTTTTTACAAACATATTTTCAACCTAAATAATCATTTGATCCCCCAAGCATAACTTGTCGAGTCATTCTCCTCCTCTTCATCATCCCAGTCATCCATAAGTCTTGGGAATGAGGGCTTAGCCAACTGTTTCGCATCACTCACCTGGTCATACAATCCAGGCGAACCTGCCAACAAGGCTGAATCCTGTGCCATCACCTGAACGACACACGAAGAAGATTCATATTGTACCTTTCCCATAGCCTATCATTTTATGATAACTTTCTTTCCATTGACGATATACAAGCCTTTAGACAAGTTTTCCAAAGATGCATTAACCTTCATACCTTGCAAGTTGTATATCTCGCTTTGGCTTGCCTCGTCCTGAGCTATGCCATGAATACCAGTCGCGCTGCCATCCAAGACGAAAGCCTTTGCTGCGGCACTTTCCCCCGCCAAAGCCAAATAGGCACAATGCGCCTTGTTGGTAAAAGCACCACCATTGGCATCAGCCCAATAGAAACCTACTCCATGCTGAGGGTCATTAGCCAACTTATAGAATTTTGCCTCTGTATCATCCGAAGTCGTGTCGGCATCCTTGCTCGTGCCTTTCAGCAAGTTTTCTGTATTCTCAGAAGTGCCCTCCAACTTCAAGGCGACCTCGTATGAGTTTGCTGCACCATTCAGTAACAAAGCGGACTTGGCAGGAACAACAGAACCTGCCGCATACTTATAATTAATATTCAATGATTCTCCATTCGCACCCGTCACGACACCACCTTTCACATCGGTAGGCATGATATAGCCGAAGTCGTGGTAATAAGTGGCATATTTGGCTTCTGTGATGGCAAAAGAAGCAGTCATGGGCTCTGCGACTACAGCACCTGGCACTGAGAACTCGCCACGAGAAGTTCCATTGACATCTTTTGTCAAGTCTTGGTCGATACCCCATTCAGAAAGAGCAGCGGTTAACTGCGGAGCCGTCGCGCCATAAGGAGCGGAAGCTGGACCTTCAGCCACGCCATTCTGCCCGAAGACACTGGTCAAGGTGTTGTCAGAGCTTACCCAATCAGAAGATTGCCAAGCTGGAGCGGCAGAGGCACCATCCTTATAGACACCTATTATATTATAGCCAGCAGAGAGTAACTGCTTAGGTGCCTTTGGTACAGAATTTGTCGCTATCAAAATAGCAGGATTATCTCCCTCACCTACAACTATAGAATTTGCCAAACGAATATCCGCTTTCTCTCTTCCCAAGATTTGGGCGCCACCCGTATTGCCTGCGATAGTAGAATTGATGACCGTAATCTGTCTTGCATAATTGCCATCAGCTCTAACCGTGAAAACTGCAGCAACTTCGCCTGTAGTCCCCGACTTGTTACCAGTAATGGTCGTATTGATGATGTTAAGTCCCATGCCATGATTCAAGAAAATGGCACTACCCAACTTCTCTGCCTCATTACCATAAATCTGACAACGATTAAATGTAGTAAATCCTGTCTTGTTAGCATTACCAGACAATTTGATGGCGCCACCTCTACCAACAGCTTTATTATTAAAGAATTTGCAATCGGAAAAATTCACAGTACAACTGCGAGACCAGCAAGCAGCCCCTCCGTAGTCGTTCGTCTTGCTATACACGGAAACATTACCTTCAAAAACACAATTCTCAACCTCTGCGGTGACATTCACCTTCCCTGCATCAGTGCTACCATTATCAAATATCAATGCTGCCTTATCCTTATTATTGATATAAGCACCCTTAAAGGTTATGTTTTTCAAAACGAAATGCACTTGTTTTGGGCCTTTAATAGCGAGCAATGTCTCGGCATCGCCTGCATTGGCTATGCCATCATCATTCCTGTCGCCAGAAAACACAGTAGGCTGTCCCGAAGTAGAGCCGATGAAAGTATAACCATTGGTAACGATTGGCGCATTAGCTGGCACATAATAAGTGCCACCTGCGAAATGGAATACATCCCCATTGGCATACGCATTGACATTCGCATACATAGTTGCGAAATCAAGCGCATTCTCTACGGAACTACCATCCTTCTCACCTGCACCACCAACACTTACATAATAGTCGGTCGCAAAACTAGCGGATGCACAAAGCATACCTGCCATCAATAAAGTAAATCTTTTCATATGCGTTCATTTTTAGGTTTTCAGAACATTTTAAGTTGTTTACTCTTTAAGTCGCAAGAAAAAAGGAAAGATATAGGTCAGAACTCAAAAAAATCACTTTCCACCTATACAGAACTTCAAATATCACGTCTATCTTAACAGAAAATCATGTATAACTAAAGACATTATCAAAATGAAAAATCTCAAGAGACTCCTTATGATGGCACTCCTTGCCTTAGTATGTACCATCCCTTCCATGGCTGGCAACAAAGGGAAAGTCATCAAAATCCTGGCTATCGGCAACAGCTTCTCGCAAGATGCCATCGAGAACTATCTTCATCAACTTGCCGACTCCGCCGGCGTGAAAACCATCATTGCCAACATGTATATAGGCGGCTGTTCGCTGGAAAGACATTACAACAACGCCAAAGACGACAAGCCAGCCTATTCCTATCGCAAGATTACGATAGACGGCAAGAAAACAGAATATAGAAGTACCACGCTGGACAGTGCGCTGACTGACGAGAAGTGGGATTATGTCAGTTTCCAGCAAGCAAGTCCCCTCTCTGGCAAGTATGACACGTTTAGTCCTTATCTTTCATACCTTATTAAATATGTAAAGGAACGAGTTCCTGCTCATACGAGGCTGCTTTGGCATCAAACGTGGGCGTATGCAGAGGGATGCAAGCTATCGGGCTTCGCCAATTACAATCGAGACCAGCTGACGATGTACCATGCAATTGTCGAGGCATCCAAGAAAGCAAAGAAAGACTATAAGCTATACAAGATAGTACCAGTTGGCACGGCCATCCAAAACGCCAGGACAAGTTTCATTGGCGACAACATGAATCGAGACAAGCAACACTTGGAAGTACATTACGGAAGATACACGGCAGCCTGTACTTGGCTTGAAGCCGTGCTTGGCATCAACCCAATCGGCAACAAGTTTGTACCCAAGGGCGTGGATGACGCTCACAAGGACATCGCTCAAAAATCAGCTCATGCTGCCTGCAAGAAACCCAACAGCATTAGCACGATAAAATAGCCTCGAGCATTTTTTCAAAACATGCATACGAAAATAGGCTTCACCCTTCACCTTTTCGCTTGAAAGCCCGATAAACACTGGGGTTGCGAGGGTGAAGGGTGATTGTTAAGGGTTCACCTAGGCTTCACCAGCCTTCACCTTTTTCCCAGCATCCATTCCCAAGTCGGGAGAATGTGGATGGTCTTGCCGTCTATTTGCAAGTCTTCCTTCTCTTCCATCGTAAGGATGTAGCCTTCTGTCAAGCCGTAAGCATCCATAGCTTCGGCTAAGCCTGCGATTTCCCGCTTGCGAGTCTTCTCGCCATTCATTGCAATCGTCACCTGATAGGCTTCCTTGATGCTCATACCTTCTCTCACCACAAAGTCGCACTCCTTCTTATCGGCATGATAGAAGACATCATATCCGCGGCGTTTCAATTCGATGAACACCATGTTCTCCAATTTCGCACCCATGTTCTCGGTGGCATTGAAGCCAATGCGGCTCACGATGGCATTATCTATGAAATAAATCTTCTTGGGGTTCAACATCTGCACCTTTACAGATGGCGAATACTTCATCAACTGAAATATCATATAGGTTTGTTCGATGTATTCCAAATAGTTCTTGACCGTTTCGGAATGACGGATTCCTACTATCTTTCCAAGCGAAGAATATGTGATGCGCTTCGTGGCATTACTGGCGAGATAGAAGACGAGTTCCTGCATCTCCTTCTCGTTAGTCAGTCCATTGCGAGCCATCACGTCACGGAAAACGATGCTGTCGTAGAGTGACGAGAGGTAACGAGCTGATGGAGACTGGAGATACTTCGGGAAACCGCCCTTCTCCATGTATTCCTTGAATTGCCCCAAGAGAATGGAACGCTTGCTGGTCAAATAATAGTCTTTGGGGGCGACTTGGATATTTGCCAGTTGCAGGTATTCTTGAAAAGAAAAAGGAAAAATCTCTACGGCAATATAACGTCCTGTGAGATGAGTGCCAAGTTCTCGGCTCAGCATCCTGGCGTTTGAACCTGTCACGATCACCTTGTTGCCCTCGTTGTAGAGGCGGCGCACGAAAGTTTCCCATCCCTTTACGTTTTGTATTTCATCAAAATAATAGGTGTGTTGCTCGCCAAACAATTCGAAGAAACACTCTTGCAATGTTTGGAAATCGGACACAGTAAAGTTGACAAGTCGCTCATCGTCGAAGTTGAAGAAGAAGTCTTGCTCTGACAATTTCCTGCGCATTTGTTGAAGTAAGACAGATTTTCCACAACGTCTGATACCTGTGATAATCAGTATCTCCGTTGTGGTAAGCCACTCTTCCTCGATGCATCTTGGAACAGTCTCTTGCGTTACATACTTGCAGTATTCTTGCTGCTCAAATATGATTTTCTTCAACAACTCTTTCATAATCAAATGTTTATTTGCTTGCAAAGATACGGTTTTTTGTGGAAACCTCCAAGAAATTTGCATTTTTTGTTCATTCCGAATGAGTGATTTGGCTAATTATTACTCATTCCGAATGAGTGATTTTCCAAAATATTGTTCATTCCGAATGAGTGATTTAGCAAGTTTCCGCTTGTTCCATACTCCTAACTCTCAATGTGACGACCCTATCTCTGAGCTTTGCAATTCTGTCTCTAAGCTTTGCGTCAACTCAAGCCGAGAATGGAATAAGTGCCAGACTAGGGCAATCATTTGCTCTCTACTAGGGCAAAAAAATGCCTTAGGCAGATAAAAGTTTCTCCCAAGGCATCCGTTTTTTCTAATATTTTAAGCAAAAAGATTTCCGTATTTTCTAATATTTGTGTATTTTTGCAGCAGTAAAACAACACAATATCAACATATTGCGAGTAAAATCACTAACAGAAGGAAATATGAAAAAGATTTTGTTTCTCATACTGACTATGTTCAGCATTATCACCTTTACAAGTTGCGACAAGGTGAACAACGACCCAGACGAGCCCATTATCACCCCTGGCAACCTGTTTGACTGCACGTTTACCACGACTAGCGACGGTTGCTGCATTCTAGAAGGCACCGAACCTATCAGCGCCGATGTCATCAATGACGAGGTAAAAGGATATGGGTGGAAAGTGATCGGCATGTATGAGGTGCAGGACAATGGCAAGCTCTCACACACCGACTTTCGCAAGGACATGTTGGGCAGTGGCTACACCGACTATTGGTTTAAATCCGACAGCCGCCTAGTAGGGTTTGCTTATAGCGATGCCCCCGGCAGAAACTACGATACCACAGACTGGAGCTATGATGCAACAAGGGGATTCATCCTGTGTGGCAAGGCTAATGAAAGCATACAAAACCGTTATATGCAAGTATTGCGTTTTGACAAAACAGAACTCATCTATAGACAGATGTACACCATGCAGCAACTCGGTTTCCGTTCAGACGGAAACGGCAATACGAAACCATTCTACGGCTTGGTCATCTATCAACGCATGACAGACAGCGAGCTTTCCCAAACGCAGAAAACATTCAATTACGATGCCAACTCCGAATATACCGGTGCCGTCCCTAACGACTGCAAATTCCGAGTAAGCGCAAGGTACTATAATCCTGACGATTTTGAGGAAGACACCAATGGAGCCGTCATTGTTACATTCGGGAAAGTGGAGTTCACGCTGACCGACCACCTCGGCACAGCCATTCTCCCAAACCCCGCATTGGAGTATTTCGACTCCATCGTTTGGCGAAGCAATTCACACGACCTTCCCGACCATTACGTCATCCATCGCCATAAACAAGGTCAAGCGCAGACAACCGTGAAATGGAACACCTATTTCTTCAACCAAGAGCCTAATTTGCCAACCGTCTTGGAGGGCTACAAGAATGGGCGTGTCGTCTATACCTACGAAATGCAGCACAACATCTACGCCGACAAGTTCCTGTGTTACGACTGGAACATCATTGCACAGAGCAAGCCACGAGACTATACCGCCTCTTGTCTCCTCGACAAATCTAGAAGCTTCACGGTGTACGTGCCAAGAGCCTACAACGACGACATCAGCAAGCCGTATGCAGAATTGCGCTACAATTCGGAAGAGAAAGGCAAGGGTAACGATGTTGCCATCTTATTGAAAGAATGCCAGGAACTGGCAAATTTGATGACGAAGAATTACGGAAAGGGCACCGACATTGGCAAGCAAGTAGAGCACTATCGCACACTATTCTATGCCTTGCCAGAAAAGTCGGACATCAAATATTACTGGGAGACGACAGACACACGCATCGCCCTTGTTTACCATCATGACGATGTCAATTTCAACAACGAATACTATTATATCCACGCCGAGCCGATTCAGAAATAAGTAAGTCTGCATTCGTAGCGATTGACGGAAGAAGAATTGATGCCTTCCTTTCCTCCAAGCAGGTGAAGGGTGGTGAAGCCTAGGTGAACCCTTAACAACCACTCTTCACCCTCGCAACCCCAGTGTTTATCGGGCTTTCAAGCGAAAAGGTGAAGGGTGAAGCTTAAAACGCTGTATTCGTTTTAAACTTCACCCTTTTACTATTTCTTTTTGAAAAGAGGCAATCATATTGCCTCTTCTAATATCCATTTCACAAGTTTAATAATGGAACGAGCTTCCACCCAAGAACTCTCGCAGCAAAGATGTAGGAGGCAAGTTATTGTAAGGAATGCCCTTGAAATACTTCAGGAACTTCAGGAGGCGATAAGCCTCAGCATACTCCTCACAATTCTCTGGCACTTGCTGCAACAAAGGCTCCGCCTGCGTCTTGATGACCGCCAACTCATAGAGCATCGCCGTATTGAGCATCGCATCGGCATTCTCCTGGAATGGGAATATCCACTTGTTCTCTCCTGCTCTCACGGATGGCCAACGATGGATGGTCTCCTGTGCGCTCACACCTCTATATTTATAGTCGCGGATGATACGGCGAAGAAGACGATTGTCGGTCGTCGGGATATAGTTGTGGTTGTCGAGCAAGATGGTGGTCAATGCCGAGGCATACACACGGAAAATCTGCTCGTTAGGAATCTGCGCCGTCAACTCAGGGTTCAAGGCATGGATGCCTTCCACCACCAAGACATTGTTGTCGTTCATCTTCAACTTCTTGCCACTCTTCTTGCTCTTGCCCGTCTGGAAGTCGTACTTCGGCAATTCCACCTCCTCGCCACGGAAGAGGGCATTAAACTGGTCGTTGATGAGTTGCAAGTCGAGCGCATAGATACTCTCATAATCATACTCGCCATTCGCATCCTTTGGCGTTTTCTCCCTATCCACGAAGTAATCATCCAAGGAAATCTGCAAAGGTTTCAAGCCGTTCACAGCCAATTGGATGGAGAGACGCTTACACGAGGTGGTCTTGCCCGAAGAGGAAGGACCTGCCAGGAGAACGAGTTTCACGCCCTTGCGGTTGGCGATGTCTTCGGCTATCTTGGCGATTTTCTTCTCCTGCAAAGCCTCGCTGATATTGATGATGTCGGTGGTGAACCCAGCATCCACAGCCTGGTTGAAGTCACCCACCGTACGGATGCCCAGAATGTCTTGCCAACGATGGTGCTCCTTGAAGATCTCAAACATCTTGTCTTGCTTGGTCAGTTCGCCCAATACGCTAGGGTCCTTGACCGAAGGAATGCGGAGCAACATACCATCATAATACTTCTCCAAGCCGAAGAGATACAGCTCGGAAGTATTGGTGAGAAGCGTGCCATAATAGAAATCGACATATTCACCTATCTTATAATAGGTAGTGTAGATGGAGCCAGAGGTCTTGAGGAGTTTCACCTTCTCCACGTCACCCTTCTCCTCGAAGAGGGCGATGGCTTCCTCCGTAGGCACCATGTATCGACGGATAGGCATCTTGGCATCGATGATCTCCTGCATACGCTGGCGAATCCTATCGACATCCTCATCGGTAGCAGGGCGACCAAAGCGCACATCCACATAGAAGCCATTCGACACCGGGATGTCGATGATGACATCGTGGGCAGGATAAAGGTCTTGCACCGCCTTGCAGAGCACAAAGAAGAGCGTGCGGGTGTAGGCACGAGAGCCAGAAGGAGAAGTCATGTCGAGGAACTTCACATCCTTATTATTATACACACGATAATGAAGACCTTCCACCTTATTGTTCACCTTACAAGACACCGGTCCATACTCCATTTGGAGACCAAATGCAGAAAAAATATCAAAAAGTGTGCTTCCGATTTCTACTTTCTGAGATTTTTTATTATTTTTGCAACGGATTTGTATCATCTGTTTCATTTGCGTTACGTTCGTGTTACGATGTTAGACAATCTATTCACATTAAAGTGAATCCATTTACCGTGCGGTAAAGATAAGAAGAAATTCGCAACTACGGTGATTTTGAAAACATAAATTAAATTAAAATATGTCGATTTGGATATTTTTTAGGCTTATCGGAGCACTCGCCCTACTGATGTTCGGTATGAAGACCATGAGCGACAGTTTGCAGAAAATGGCAGGCCCTCAGCTGCGCCACGTGTTAGGAACCATGACCACCAATCGCTTGACGGGCATCCTTTCGGGTACGCTCATCACGGCGGCGGTGCAGTCGTCCACAGCCACCACGGTGATGACCGTGTCTTTCGTCAACGCCGGTCTCTTGACCTTGGCGCAAGCCATCTCAGTCATCATGGGTGCCAACATCGGAACCACACTCACCGCTTGGATCATGAGTGCAGGTTTCTCTTTCAACATCACCGATTTTGTATGGCCAGCCTTCTTCTTCGCCATCATCCTCATCTATAGCAAGAAGCGCAAGATCGTAGGCGATTTCATCTTTGGTATATCCTTTATGTTCCTCGGTTTGGGAACTTTACGACAAACCGGCATCGACATGGACTTGGCTCATAATCAGCCTGTTCTCGATTTCTTCGCAAGCTTTGACCCACAAAGTTTCCTCACGACTATCACTTTCCTCGCCATCGGTAGTGTACTCACCATGTGCGTACAGAGCTCTGCCGCAGTCATGGCTATCACGATGATTCTCTGTTCTACAGGCGTATTGCCTATCTACCAGGGTATCGCCCTCGTGATGGGTGAGAATATCGGTACCACCGTTACTTCCAATGTGGCTGCCCTCACGGCAAACACGCAGGCTCGTCGTGCAGCAATGGCACACATGGTGTTCAACATCTTCGGTGTGCTATGGATCCTCTGTGTGTTCAAGCCATTCATCAACCTCGTTTGCGGTTGGGTGGGCTATGACACAGAGATGGCGAAGGGCGAGCCGGGCTTCTATGCCAACGCCGCCAAGCTTTCCTTCGTGCTTGCCGCCTTCCACACCACCTTCAACCTCAGCAACACCTTCATCTTGGTATGGTTTATCCCACAAATAGAGAAGTTGGTATGCAAGATTATCCGTCCTAAGAAGAACGCCGACGAGGATGACTTCCGTCTGCGCTTTATCCAGACAGGTATCATGAAGACCCCAGAAATCTCCGTATTGGAGGCTCAGAAGGAGATTCACTCTTTCGCCGAACGCATCCAGCGTATGTTTGGCATGGTGAAGGAGCTGCTTGGCGAGACTAACGAGGATAAGTTCATCAAACTCTACACTCGCATCGAGAAGTACGAGGGCATCTCCGACAACATGGAGATTGAGATTGCGAAGTATCTCGACCAGGTGAGCGATTCCCACTTGAGCGACGAGACGAAGGCAAAGATTCGTGCCATGCTCCGTGAGATTTCCGAGATAGAGAGTATCGGTGACAGCTGCTACAATATCGCCCGCACCATCAACCGCCGCATCAAGGGCAAGGAGGACTTCATCCCTGCTCAGTATCAGCACATGCACCAGATGATGGAGCTGACCGACCAAGCGCTCACCCAAATGAACATCACCCTCGTGGGACACAAGGGCGACAACGATGCCAACCTCTCCTTCAACATCGAGAACGAGATCAACAATTATCGCAACCAGTTGAAGAGCCAGAACATCAACGACGTGAACAACCACCTCTACACTTATGCCATCGGCACGATGTACATGGATATCATCCAGGAGTGCGAGAAGCTCGGCGACTACGTGGTGAATGTAGTCGAGGCTCGTATGGGTGTAAGACAGCATGAGGCATAAAGAAACAAAAAAACTTGCTTTTTTCTTTGTAATCTCTATAAATAAGCGTATCTTTGCACCCTAAATTGCAATTTGATTATATTTAATGAAGATTTTAGTGACGGGTGCGTCGGGATTCATCGGGAGCTTCATCGTTGAAGAAGCCCTTAGGCAAGGTATGGAAACATGGGCAGCTGTACGCCCTACCAGTTCCAAGAAATACCTGCAAGACGAACGCATCCATTTCATCAACCTCAATCTTTCTTCCAAGGAAGAGCTGATAAACCAACTAGACGGACAGGAGTTCGACTACGTGGTTCACGCCGCTGGTGCTACCAAGTGCCTGCACGCTGATGATTTCTACAAGGTCAACACGGAGGGAACCAAGAACCTGGTCGGGGCACTCATCGCCCTCAAGATGCCTATCAAGCGATTTGTCTTTGTCAGTTCGCTCAGCATCTTCGGTGCCATTCGTGAAGAGCAACCCTATCAAGAAATCACGGAACACGACACACCAAAGCCCAACACGGCATATGGCAAGAGCAAATGGGAGACAGAGAAATACCTCGATAGCTTAGGCATCCAGTTCCCTTACATCATCCTGCGTCCTACGGGCGTGTATGGTCCAAGGGAGAAAGACTACTTCCTCATGGCGAAGAGCATCAAGCAGCATGTGGATTTCGCCGTGGGATACCAGCGCCAAGACATCACATTCGTCTATGTACAGGACGTGGTACAAGCAGTATTCCTCGCCCTCGACCATGGCATGAATGGACGCAAATACTTCTTGAGTGATGGCGAGGTCTATCAATCCACCACCTTTAGCGACTTGATACGAAAAGAGTTAGGCAATCCTTGGATGTTGCGCATCAAGGCTCCTATCTGGGTACTTCGCATCGTCACCTTCTTCGGTGAATACATCGGAAGGATGACGGGCAAGATGTCGGCACTCAACAATGACAAGTACAACATCCTGAAGCAGCGCAACTGGCGTTGCGACATCGAACCAGCCATGGACGAGCTAGGCTACCATCCTCACTATCCATTGGAACGAGGAGTGAAACTCGCCATCAAGTGGTATAAGGAGAATGGCTGGTTATAGAGTAATCATAAAAAGAATATAGAGTTGAATATCAAAGATTATTTTAAGATAGAGAAGAACCCGAAGAAAGGGCTCATGGCGTTGGAATGGGCGATGCTCGCCTACATGGCACTCACCATCATCGTCATGCTCTTCACCTACACCAAACTTGTCAATCCCGAATCCATGATTTGGGGGCGAATCCGTGTATTGGTGATAACGGGGGCTTTATGGGCAGTGTATCGCATGATACCATGTAGGATGACCAAGATGGTGAGAGTGGTAGCCCAGATGTCACTGTTGGCATGGTGGTACCCCGACACCTACGAGCTCAACCGCATTCTGCCCAACCTAGACCACGTCTTCGCTGGATGGGAGCAACAAATCTTCGGTTGTCAACCTGCCCTATATTGGGCGAAGGCGATGCCGTGGATGATAGTCAGCGAACTGTTGGACATGGGCTATGTCATGTATTACCCGATGATTGCCATCGTCATCTTCTATTATTTCTTCTGTAGATATAATGAGTTTGAGCGTGTTTCCTTCGTGGTACTCGCCTCATTCTTCCTATACTATGTGGCTTTCATCTTCGTACCCGTGGCAGGTCCTACCTTCTACTACCATGCAGTAGGAGTGAGCGAGATAGCCAAGGGCGTTTTCCCGGCGATGGGAGACTACTTCAACACCCACACCGACTGCCTTCCTACCCCAGGATATGAGGACGGAATCTTCTATCAGTTGGTAGAGGATGCCAAGGCGGCAGGCGAGCGACCGACGGCAGCATTCCCTAGTTCGCACGTCAGCCTCAGCACCGTTTGCATGATGCTGGCTTGGCACACCAAGAATCGCAAGCTATTCTATATTCTCTTGCCTTTCTATGTTTTCCTCTGCCTTGCCACCGTCTATATCCAGGCACATTATCTTATCGATGCCATCGCAGGATTGCTGACAGCCATTGTCGTCTATTTCATCCTGATGTTTTGCTCCAAGGAAATGGTCAGCAAGGAATCGAGTACAGGGAAACTATCATTTAGATAGTGCCAACACCTTAATTAATATAGATTTAAATAACGCAATAAATTAGAATTCATCTAGAACAATGAAGAAACTATTTATCGAAACGTATGGCTGCCAGATGAACGTGGCAGACAGTGAAGTCGTGGCTAGCGTGATGCAGATGGCTGGCTACGAGATTTGCGAGAAAGAAGAAGAGGCTGATGCCATCTTCCTCAATACTTGCAGTGTACGAGAAAACGCTGAGAACAAGATTTACCATCGCCTCGACACCCTACATGCTGAGCAGAAAAAGGGACGCAAGGTGATTCTCGGCGTGTTGGGCTGCATGGCTGAGCGAGTAAAGGACGACCTCATCCAAAACCACTACGCCAACTTGGTATGTGGTCCAGACAGTTATCTCAACTTACCAGATATGATAGCGCAGTGCGAAATGGGCACCAATGCCATCAACATCGAGCTATCCAAGACAGAGACTTATCGTGACATCGTACCACAGCGCATCGGTGGCAATCGTGTGAGCGGATTCGTAAGCATCATGCGTGGTTGCAACAACTTCTGCCACTATTGCATCGTGCCTTACACCCGTGGTCGTGAGCGCAGTCGTGACGCTGAGAGTATATTAAGAGAGGTGCGCGACTTGCACGACCGTGGCTTCAAGGAGGTCACCTTGCTCGGTCAGAATGTCAATAGCTATGGTCTCTCTCCATCAGGCAAGCGTGAGGAAGGAAGTGTATCTTTTGCCGAGCTATTGAGAATGGTAGCCGAAGCTGTGCCAGACATGCGTGTGCGCTTCACCACCTCCAACCCAGAGGACATGACCGAGGACATTCTCCACGCCATCGCCGATGAGCCAAACCTCTGCAAGCACATCCACTTCCCAGCACAAAGCGGAAGCAACAAGATATTGAAGCTGATGAACCGCAAATATACCCGTGAGGAATATTTGGAGAAGATTGATGCCATCAAGCGCATCATCCCTGGTTGCGGCATCACCACCGACATCTTCGTAGGTTATCACAACGAAGATGAGGAAGATCATCAGCAGACCCTCTCTTTGGTAAAGGAAGTAGGGTTCGACAGCGCCTTCATGTTCAAGTACTCAGAGCGTCCTGGCACATACGCAGCCAAGCACTTGCCAGACAATGTGCCAGAAGACGTGAAGATAGCACGCCTCAACGAACTCATCAAGTTGCAAACCGAGGTGAGCGCAGAGCAGAACAAGAAGGACGAGGGCAAGGAGTTCACCATCCTCATCGAGAACTTCAGCAAGCGAAGCCGTGAGCAGATGATGGGTCGTACTGAGCAAAACAAGGCTGTTGTCATCGACAAGGGCAACCACCATATCGGTGAGTTTGTAAAGGTTCGCATCACAGGTTCCACCTCTGCCACCCTCTTCGGAGAAGAAATCAAATAAGACGCTTTTAAAGGGATTATCATCCTTTTTCCGCTAATAAGAAAAAGAAAACCGCCAAAAATTTGGCGGTTTTCTTTAAAAATGCTATCTTTGCAACCTATGAAGGAATTCTTGCAAGTATTAAGACGTTTTGTCCCTCCATACAAGAAGTATTTGGGACTATCGGTTTTGTTCAATGTCCTCTCGGCGATATTGAACATTTTCTCGTTTGCAGCCTTGATTCCAATCCTGCAAATCTTGTTTCAAGTGGATGGTGGCATTCGTGCCAACGACTACATGACTTGGGATGGCGACTGGGGCACCATCAAGGAGGTAGCCACCAACAATCTGTATTATTATATCCAAGAGTTCATCGTGGCACATAGTGCGTCTGCCGCCCTCCTGGTCATCGGCTTGTTCCTCGCCTTCATGACCTTCCTGAAGACTACGGCTTATTTTCTCTCTTCAGCCACCATCATCCCGATAAGGACTGGTATCGTACGAGATATTCGCAACCAACTTTATCAGAAGATTACTTCCCTCTCTTTGGGGTTCTTCAGCGAGGAACGAAAGGGTGACATCATAGCTCGCATGAGTGGTGATGTACAAGAGGTGGAGAGTAGCATCATGTCATCCCTCGACATGCTCTTCAAGAATCCCGTCTTGATACTTTTCTATTTCTGCACACTGGTTTTCATCAGTTGGCAGCTCACTCTTTTCACGATTCTTTTCGTGCCACCATTCGGTTGGTTCATGGGACTTGTCGGAAGAAAGTTGAAAGCGCAAAGTATCAGTGCCCAATCCCTTTGGAGCGACACGATGAGCATGGTGGAGGAGACCCTAGGCGGATTGCGCATCATCAAGGCTTTCTGTGCTGAGGACAAGATGAATATGCGTTTCAACCAAGTGAACAGTGAATACCGTGACAATGTTAAGAGAGTGAACATCCGTCAGCAGATGGCACATCCTATGAGCGAGTTCCTCGGCACCATCCTCATCGTCATCGTTTTATGGTTTGGTGGCATCTTGGTATTGGATTATGGTCGTATCGATGGACCTACCATCATCTTCTACTTGGTGATGCTCTATAGTATCATCAACCCATTGAAGGAATTTTCCAGAGCTAGCTATAACATCCCGAAGGGACTTGCCAGCATGGAACGTATCGACAAGATTCTCAAAGCCGAAATTGAGATCAAGGACAAGGAGAACCCTGAGCATATCGCAAGTTTCGAGCACCAGATAGAGTTCCGCCACGTATCGTTCGCTTATACCGACAACAAGACCGACGAACTCATATATGTCCTCAAGGACATCAACCTGATTATCCCTAAGGGAAAGACCGTGGCACTGGTAGGTCAGAGTGGTAGCGGCAAGAGTACAATGGTGGATTTGATACCTCGTTACTATGACGTACAAGAAGGTGAAGTGCTCATCGACGGCATCAACGTGAAAGACCTCGCCGTACACGACCTTCGCCAACTGATAGGTAACGTCAACCAAGAGGCTATTCTTTTCAATGCTTCCTTCAAGGACAACATCCGCTTTGGCAAGACAGATGCCACAGACGAGGAGATTGCCAACGCTGCCAAGATTGCCAATGCCTACGAGTTTATCACCAAGTCGGAAAAAGGCTTCGACACCAATATCGGTGATCGTGGTGGTCGCCTTTCTGGAGGTCAGCGCCAACGTATCAGCATCGCCCGTGCCATCTTGAAGAATCCCCCTATTCTCATCCTCGACGAAGCGACATCCGCACTCGATACCGAGAGTGAGCGACTAGTACAAGACGCCCTCGAAAAGTTGATGAAGACACGTACCACCGTGGCTGTCGCCCATCGCTTGAGCACCATCAAGCACGCAGACGAGATTTGCGTCTTGCATGAGGGTCGAATCGTGGAGCGTGGAAGCCATGACGAATTGATCGCCAAGGATGGATACTACAAGAAGTTGCACGACATGCAGCAAGTATAAAGTCAATTAAGAATTAATAATGCATAATGGTCAAGATTGTTTACGCCTTCTTCTATGCAATATCGCTGCTACCTTTTTGGGCACTCTATTGCATCGCCGACTTTGAATATCTGATGATGTATCATGTCATCAGATATAGAAGAGGTATCGTGCGTAAGAATCTCACCACTTCTTTTCCAGAGAAGAGCGCTACTGAAATCAAGACTATCGAGAAGAAATTCTATCGTTGGTTTTGTGATTACTTCTTCGAGGCAGTCAAGTTGCTCAGTATCAGCGACCAGGAACTACGCCGCCGATTCACCGTCCATAATAGCGAGGAGGTGGAGCAATGCTTCCAAGAGGGGCAGAACGTAGCAGCTATTCTCGGACATTACTGCAACTGGGAGTGGCTATCGTGCGTAGGTATCGAACTGCCTAAGTCACGCAAGATGGGCTTGATTTATCACCCACTCTACAATCATGCTTTCGATGAACTCTTCAAGCGCATCCGTTCCCATGAGGAGAATGGCATCCCTGTTCCAAAGAAAGACATCCTTCGCTATCTAGTGGATTACAAGCGCAAGGGCATCCACAGCATCTTCGGCTATATCAGCGACCAAGGTCCCAAATGGGAGAACATCCACCTTTGGCTACCCTTCCTCAATCATCCCGAGACCCCAGTATTTACGGGTGGCGAGAGAATCATGCGAAAGATGAACGATGCCGTATTCTATGTGGAGATGAGCCGTCCGAAGCGAGGTTACTATACAGCTACCTACAAGCTCATCACCCGAGAGCCCAACTCTCTCCCTGAGCACGAGATTACTCGTCGTTTCTTCCAAATGCTCGAAGAGACCATCCGCCAAAACCCACCCTATTACTTGTGGACGCACAACAGATGGAAGAGAACCAAGGAGGAATTTGACAAGTTATATGACATCGTAAATGGCAAAGTTATAGCAAAGAACCATGAGAAGAATTAAGATCAACCCCAAATACGAACATCTAAGGAGTTATATAGAAAGCATCCCTGATGTTTTCGAGCAAGAAGGTTGTGAGATATACAACAAGCGCAACCTCATCAAGGTGCTGACTGCCCCCGATGGCACACAGATAAATGTGAAGCGCTACCATGTGCCTCATGGTCCCAACCGCCTTATCTATTCATGGGGCATCAGGGAGCCCAAGGGAGAGAGAGCCTTCGCCTACCCAATGATACTGAAAGACAAAGGAATCGGAACTCCTGAGCCTATCGCCCTCATCGAAGAAAGGAGCCCTCTCTTTTTGTTGGGATATAGCTATCTCATCACCATCCAATGCAACTATGGACATACGCTTTATGAAGTAGGGAACGCACAACCTGGAGAATACGAGAATCTAGCGAAGGCACTCGCCCACTTTGCAGCCAACATACATGATCACAACATTTTGCACAAGGACTTCACACCCGGCAACGTGCTCTGGAAGCAAGACGACGAAGGCTTCCACTTCATGTTGGTGGATATCAACCGCATGAATTTCGGCGAAGTCAGCATCCAGGAAGGTCTCTTCAACCTCAGAAAGTTCTGGGGACCTAAGGATTTCATACGCATCTTGGTGACGGAATATGCCTTGCTTCGGAACACAGACGTAAATATGGCGGTGAAATATGTGATGAAGAAGCGTGCTAAGTTTTGGACAAAGTATGGCAAAAAGCACGAGATTCCTTTTCAACTAGAATTGTAAGAAAACAAACACGATAACAACAATCATAACCATTATGGAGCAACAACATCGTTTATGTTATATCAGCCGCAACTATTACAACCTAACAGCAGCTGGCAACAAGGCGAAAGCCGACAATGAAGACACCCTCGCCGAGATGGGTGCCGTCAACTTGGGATTGCAACGTAGCGTGAAAAATAGTAAGATACTCGCCTTCTTTATAGATTTAGCAGGCATCATCCGCGCTTGTCTGCTGCTCAAGAGGGGCGATACCCTGTTCTTGCAATATCCTGTCAAGAAATACTTTACGTTCTTGTGCAGAATCGCAAAAATGAAAGGAGCCAAGACTATCTCGCTCATCCATGACATCGGTTCGATACGTACCCATCGTCTCACACCCACCCAAGAAGTGAAACGACTATCACATAGCGATTACATCTTGGCTTCCAACACGAAAATGACAGAATGGCTCAAGGCACATGGCATGAAAAAGCCCATGGGAGCATTAGGATTATTTGATTATCGCTCCGCCAACTTCAACCAGCATGATCGCACATTCAATCCACAAAAGATAAAGGTAGCTTATGCCGGAGCCTTACACATCAAGAAGAATCCGTTCTTGATCCAACTGACAGAAGTTCTCAAATCATGGGACTTATATATTTTCGGCAACAAAAACGGCTTGCAGGGATGGAAAGAGAATCCCCGTGTTCACCACCAAGGCTTTATGGCTTCCGATGACTTCATCCATTCTGTGGATGCCGACTTCGGACTGGTCTGGGATGGCGACTCCTTGGAGACTTGCTCTGGAGTCTTTGGCGAATATCTCAAATGGAATTCCCCACACAAGGTTTCATTCTATCTCCGCTCCGCCTTACCCGTCATCATCTGGCAAGAAGCGGCAGTGGCTTCCATCATAGAGAAAGAAGGTGCAGGTTTCGCCATCAAAGATCCACAAGAACTGAACGAAAGACTCAAGACCTTGACACCAACGGAATACCACCAGATGAAAGAAAACGCAAAGCGCTTGGCAAAGGAACTCAATTCTGGACATTTCCTTCGCCAAGCACTCCAAGAATATTTCACTTCAGAAGTTTGAAGTACTTATCCAAGACAAGGAGCGAGATGATTTCCTCTCGTTTCTTGTCTTTAAACTGCTCTACATATTCGTGAGCATGGTCGATAATGGCTTGTGCCTCATCAGGATGAGAAGTATAGTAGTCCATTTTTTCTTCCATATCCGATAAGTCTGGTTTCACCTCTATATAATGATAGTTAGGCTTGAGCGCGCCCTCCATGAACCAGGTCTCGCAAGTAGGCTTAGGCATGATAGCAATGGAGTTGGACGACATAATCCATTTCAAGTTACTAGCTACATCATTTCCTTCCAAAGCCAAGACATACTTGAAAGCCAAATGGTCATAGATGGAGATTTTCTCCCCCTTCCACTCAGGTTTAATCAAGTCGATGGTACGCATATCAAAGCGAGGATTGCCAAAATACTGTTCAAAGAACTTCAAACGGATGTCCTTACCTGCGATTTTTCCACGGAATATCGCCTTGTCTATTTTTTCCGTGAATGGAATCTTATCCTTGACGAAAATAAAATGGCGCACCTTATCCATCTTCAGCAATACAGAATTCTGATTCTTGTCATTCAGTGGGCGGCTCTTCACTATCGTAGGAATACCCTCCACATAGATGATGTCACCTTCCAGCAGATTCCATTTGTTGTTGCCATCAAAAGCCCTGGCATACTCCATTGTATCCAAGAAATACACCTTTTGCTGAGTCATCTTTTGGTCCTTGATGCAAACAGCCTTCTTGTCCCAAAGCGCCTTGTCGAGATGTAGGTTCTCTGCATCCAACTTATTATAATAATCCACCCTTTGCAGAATATAACCATAGTCATCTCTCTTTTTCGCAGCTTCCAAGAGATGCTTTCTTCGCCACATCAGATAGGACGTGGGCAAATGCAAGTTGACATACTCCTTAACATAATACCAAGGCTTACTATTTTTGCCGCTATGAAACTTATATCTCAGCTTTTGTAGGTTCATCATTTTACATGTTAAAAAGTTAATACTGCTACAAAGGTAGCAATTTATCGCATTTTAGACAAGTTTTTCCGACATTTTTTCACTTGCTTTGATAAATTTTCATAAATAAGCCACTCTTACATAGCGACTTTGGGGAATATTTCATATCTTTGTAGTCTTACGAAACAAAAGTGGCAAGAAGAGGATGAACAAAATCAAGAGAAGAAGACTTCCTGTAGGCATACAGTCCTTCAAGAAAATAAGAGAAGAAAGGTATCTCTACGTTGACAAGAGTGATATCGTCTGGGATTTGGCGAACAATGGCAATCAAAATATTTATTTGAGCCGACCTCGCCGATTCGGGAAGTCTGTGCTTGTCAATACACTACAAGCTTACTTTGAGGGAAAAAAGGAACTCTTCGAAGGCCTAAAAATCATGGAGTTGGAAGATGAGTGGAAGCAATACCCCGTCATCCGACTCGACATGAGCCGTGGAGGAGCCAATGCAGATACTTTGCGTTCATATCTGAACATTCTTTTTAAGCAATATGAGGAACTCTATCAGATTGCACCAGAGCCCACAGCCCAGCTTGCAGATCGCTTCCATGCCATCCTTACTGCTGCCTATGAAAAAACAGGAGAACAAGTCGTTGTTCTTATAGACGAATACGACTCTCCACTCCAACATTCTTGGAAAACAGCAACCCATGAGGCTTGCACAGAAGTCTATCGTGAAGTATTCGCCATTCTCAAAGCTGACGATGAAATTGAGAGATTTGTATTCCTTACGGGTATCACCAAGTTCACCCAAATCTCCCTTTTCTCTGTGCTCAACAACCTCACCAATGTCAGCTTTGAGCCAAAATATGCAGCCATCTGTGGAATCACAGAAACTGAAATCAAGGAGAACTTCCAACCTGAACTAGAGAAAATGGCTGAGGTTAACGACTGGACGCTCCAAGAAACTCACGACAAGCTGAAGGACTATTATGATGGCTATCATTTCAGCCGCCGAAACATGACAGACATTTACAATCCGTTCAGCCTCATCAATGCGCTAAGTTCACAAGAACTTCGCAGCTATTGGGCTTCTTCGGGTGCGACATCCATGTTGAATAAGTTTGTAAAAGATGTAGAGTTGCGCCTCAGCAATTTTGACGACTGCTTGGTACTACGCAATACGCTGGAAACTTCCGATGTCACAGGAGGTGGTCCAGAATTGTTTCTCTACCAATGTGGCTACCTGACCATCAAGGGAACAGAAAGAAACATTTACCGTCTAGGTTTCCCCAATGAGGAAGTGAAGCAAGCCCTATACGAGACAGTGTTGCCAGCATTAACCATGAGAGCAGAAGGCGATATACAGTCCATACAAGCACAACTCTATCTAGCTCTAGATACTTGCCAGTTGCCTGATGCCATGAAATCCCTCAAGGCATTGATTGCCGACGTACCTTACAGCAACAAGAAGTTGGCAAGCATGGATATGGAGGAGCGTTATCGCCTCATCATCAGCAGCATCCTCAATGCCATAGGGTTCCGCACAGAGGTAGAGCACATGCTCTCTACTGGCAGAATCGACATTCTCTGCATCACTCCGCATTATACCTATGTGATAGAGTTGAAACTCTCCAAGAACGGTGGTGTCGCCGCTGCCGAGAAGCAAATAAAGGACAACCAGTACCTTGAGCCTTTCAAGGCAGACAAGAACAGGAAAGTCATAGCACTCGCCATTGAGTTGGAAGATTTGGGCAAGGGATTGCTGGAGTGGAAAAGAGTGGAATAGCAATAGTGTTTCATCAAAAAAAAAGAAGAGCGATGAAAGAAATCAAGAAAAGAAGACTTCCCGCTGGCATACAGTCCTTCACGGCGATTCGTGAAGGCGGATATGCTTACGTTGACAAAACTGACATAGTATGGCAAATCGTGAACGAAGGAGACAAATACAATTACCTGAGTCGTCCTCGCCGATTTGGCAAGTCTATTCTTGTTGATACACTCCAATGCTATTTAGAGGGAAGGAAAGAACTGTTTGAAGGGCTAAAGATCATGCAGTTTGAAAAGGATTGGGTAAAACACCCGGTCATCCACTTTGATATGAGTGGAGCGGGGTCTTCACGAGAGGAACTTACTTCTTTCTTTGAAGACACTTTCGAAGAATATGAGAAGAAGTATGGCATTGTTTCTCATCCTAAGACCTTGTCAAAACGCTTCAAGAATATCATTATGACCGCCAGAGAACAGAGCGGTCAGAAGGTTGCCGTGTTGATAGATGAATACGATTCCCCTCTGCAACACTCTTGGAAGACTCCTCATCATGAAGAGTGCACAGAGGTGTATCGCACGGTGTTTGCCATTCTCAAGGAAGCTGATGAATACGAGAAGTTCGTGTTTATCACTGGCATCACCAAGTTCACACAGATTTCTCTCTTTTCCGTACTCAACAACTTGACCAACCAGAGTTTTAACCCACAATGGACAACCATCTGTGGTATTACGGAAGAAGAAATCAAGGAGAACTTTACACCTGAGCTAAAAGGCATGTCAAATGCCAATGGATGGACTCTGCAAGAAACTCATAACAAACTGAAGAGCTACTATGATGGCTATCACTTCAGTAAAGGCAACATGACGGACATCTACAACCCTTTCAGTTTGATCAAAGCCTTATCCAGTGGCAACATTCAAAATTTCTGGGCTTCATCAGGTGCGACTACATTATTGCCAAAATTCGTGGACCACATGGAGTTGCGACTGAAAGACTTCGAGAATTGCCCTATTATGCCTCTCACCTTGGAAACATCCGATGTCACAGGAGGAGGACCTGAATTATTTCTCTATCAGTGTGGCTATTTGACCATCAAGGGAACAGAAGGGAGCGTTTACCGCCTAGGTTTCCCTAATGAGGAAGTGAAGCAAGCTCTATACGAGACAGTGTTGCCAGCATTGACCATGAGGGCAGAAGGCGACACCCAATCTCAACAAGCACAACTTTATCTTGCTCTAGAGGCTTGCCAATTGCCTGATGCCATGAAATCTCTCAAGGCATTGATTGCCGACGTACCGTACAGCAACAAGAAGTTGGCTAGCATGGATATGGAGGAGCGTTACCGCCTCATCATCAGCAGCATCCTCAATGCCATAGGGTTCCGCACAGAGGTAGAGCACATGCTCTCCACTGGCAGAATCGACATTCTCTGCATCACTCCCCATTATACCTATGTGATAGAGTTGAAACTCACCAAGAACGGAGGTGTTGCCGCTGCCGAGAAGCAGATAAGGGACAACCAATACCTAGACCCTTTCAAGGCAGACAAGACACGACAAGTAGTAGGACTTGCCATCGAGTTGGAAGACTTGGGTAAGGGGTTGCTGGAGTGGAAGAGAGTGAAAGAATGAAGAGTATAAAAGAAATATACTATCACTCGCAAAAATATTAGCAAAAAAATGCAAGATTTTCATAGTCATTTCGTTTACTAAATAAAAACATTATGATTCACATAGCTTGTAACATAGACAACAATTACATTATGCAGTGTTGTACTACACTGGAATCCATAATGTATAATAACAAAAACGAGCAAATCACATTTCATATCATCGCTTTTCAACTAAGCGATGAAGCCAAAAATATGATTACAAATGAAGTAAAGAAGTACCATCAAACTGTATTTTTTTATCAATATACTCCAAGTGCCACGTTACCAACATTTACAAGTGCTCACATCTCCCTTGCTGCTTATCTTAGGTTATTTGTTGCAGACATCATACCTGAGAATATCCACAAGATTATCTATCTTGACTGTGACATCATTGTCAATGGAGAAATTAGAGGCTTATGGGACATCAATATTGCAGAATATGCAGTGGCAGCTGTGGAAGATATGTGGAGTGGAAAACCTTGTTATTATGAGCGTTTAAACTATAGTTCAAAATTCACCTATTTCAATTCAGGTGTACTATTAATCAATTTGGATGTTTGGCGTTCAAGCCATATCGGACAAGTTAGCATGGAATATGCCATCAAACATGCAAGTTCACTCATCTTCAACGACCAAGATATTCTGAACGCACTACTTCATGACAAGAAACTACTCATACCATTTAGATGGAATGTGCAAGATGGTTTCTTACGTAGAAAAAGAAGAATACGTCCACAGGCTATACCAGCATTATTGGCAGATTTGAAACATCCTATCATCATACACTATACAGGACATAGAAAGCCTTGGCTATATTTATGCCAAAGCCCTTACCAAGGACTATACCTTAAATATCAAGACATGACTGATTGGAAAGGAATTCGTCCTAAAATTCCCATGTCTTGGAAAATCAAAACTGTCATAGACAAAACTTTATACCTATTCCATTTAAAACTTCAGAAATACGACTATAAAAATTGCGTAAGTTTATGAAACCAGAATTAAGCATTATTGTTCCCGTTTATAACACCGCACGTTATTTAACCCAATGTATAGACTCCATTACCAAGCAAACTTTTAAGAATTGGGAACTTATACTTGTAGATGATGGTTCAGAAGATGGTTCTTCTGAACTATGCGATGAATGGTGTCAAAAAGATGCCAGAATAAAAGTCATCCACAAACAGAATACAGGGCAAGCAGATAGTAGAAACCAAGCGCTTAAGATATGTCAAGGAGCCTATATTGGCTTCGTTGATAGCGATGATTGGATTGATGAGAATATGTATGAAATATTACTTCAAGAGATTAAATCGACAAATTCTGACATTGCTATTTGCACTCATTATGAAGAAAGCAAAAATGATTCTTATGCTAATGTCTCAACCATCAAACGACAGATTATCAATCAAAAAGAAATACAACAACTGATCATTAAGGATAAAATAAAAAGCTATATTTGGCAAATGTTATTCAAGCAAGAACTCTTACAAGAATTCATGCCCGCCAACAAGAACTATGAGGACTATTCCATCTTGCCTCATTGGTTTCACAATGTCAAACAAGTTGTTTACACAAACCAACCTCTTTACCATTATAGACTTCGTAAAAGTAGTATCGTACACAATTTATCACTCAAAAGATATTATGAATTCTTTCAAGCAGAAATTTCAAGATACCATTATTACGTCCATTCTCCCTTCAAGAAGATGGCAAAAAGAATGGTCGCCAAACGAGGCATTAAGGCTGCAAAATACATTTCGAGAAGCAATTCTCTATATACTCAAAAGGAAATAAAGTCATTCATAATAAAAATAACGAAAGATTTAAAAAACATACATAAAAATGGAATGGAGAAACTGAGTTACAAAGAGCGTTTTCTTCTATTTCTCCTACTTCAGCACCCCAACAAATTCATTGCATACCAGCAATTTATGCACAAATTAATATTACACAAACATCGACACATTGATTTATATGAATAATATGAAAAATAAAGTTACTATTATCACGGTCAATTATAACAATCTGGAAGGATTGAAAAGAACAATCCCTTCCGTATTGTCACAAACCTTTCATGACTATGAATATATTGTGATTGACGGTGGTTCGACAGATGGAAGTAAGGAATACATAGAGAGCCAACAACAAGGGCTCACCTATTGGGTAAGCGAAAGAGACAAGGGCATTTATCCTGCCATGAACAAGGGAATCGCCCAAGCTCATGGAGAATATTGTATCTTCATGAATTCTGGAGACCATTTTTTCTCTTCTGTAGCATTAGAACAAGCTGCGCTTGAATTAGACGGAACTGACTTTTGCGTTGGTAAGACTATAGTTATTGATGAACGTCTAGCATATCTCTGTACTCCGCCCCAAAAACTATCATTCAATTTTATTAAAGACAAAGCTTTAATACACCAATCCATTTTCATCAAGACGCAGTTGTTACAGGAACATCCCTACAATGAGAAGCTCAAAATCGTTTCAGATTGGGCTAACATTCTAGAAAGTTGGTGTTTCTACAACAGCACATACAAACCATTGTCACCTATCATATCTGCATACTATAGGGATGGACTCTCGTCTTTAAACGAGGAATTACTCAGCAAGGAAAGACTACAAGTCATCAAAGACTTATTTGGAGAGAATCTCCCTCATGAAAAAATATCCAAGGAAGAAAAAAGAGAAAGACTCGACGACGAGTTTAATTTCAAATTACGCCGTGCCATAGCGCTAGGACCTATAGCACGTGATTGGAAAATCATTCGTAATGGATTTAAATTCTTATGGAGAGACTTATTTTATTAACACAAGCAAAGAATCAATATGAAAATTTTATATGACTACCAAGCCTTTGATATGCAAACACATGGGGGAGTTTCAAGATATTTTTCTGAACTTATAAGTCATTTGCCCCAAAACATCAAGACAGACATCAGTGTCATTGAGACCAATAATATATACTTGAAAGCCCTAGGCAAAGAACCTGCTGGAACTTTATACAAGAATTTTCTATGGCATAAAGATTCTCCGATAAAGCACTTTATGTACAAGCTATATTACAATGCTAAAAATGGAGCCTTCAGCAAATTGGATCATACACCAGCGATTAATCGTTTTGAATCAATAAAGCTTCTCAAAGAAGGTGACTTCGATTTGTTGCATCCTACATTCTTTGACCCATACTTTCTTCGGTTTATTGGGAACAAGCCGTTTGTCATCACAGTTCATGATATGATACCAGAACTGTTCCCTCAATATTATGCTTGTGATGATATACAAATCATACACAAGAACATCACCATACCACAAGCTGCACACATCATTACTGTGAGCCAACAAACAAAGTTGGATTTATGCCGTGTCATGAATATAAAAGAAGAACAAGTCAGCGTTGTTTATCATGGTGCCAACGAATCTCAATACATCCCAAATGAGAATGACAAGGATTTCGAATATATTCTCTATGTAGGCGAACGCCACCTTTACAAGAATTTCAATGACTTTGCCAAAAGTTGTATACCTATTTTAAAGCGCCACAAGGAGCTAATGGTCATTTGTACAGGAAAGCCTTTTACAGATTCTGAAAGAAAGATGCTCAAAGAATACGGAATGGAGAATAGATTCAAACATCGCTTCGTTGAAAACGACCAAGAGATGCTTGATCTTTATCATTATGCTCTAGCATTCGTCTTTCCATCTTCTTATGAAGGTTTTGGACTACCAATTCTAGAGGCCTACAAAGCCGGTTGCCCCGTCCTGCTCAATCATGCAAGTTGCTTCCCAGAGATAGCAGGAGATGCCGCCATTTTCTTCAACATGAACGAAAAGGAAAACAATTTTGAAGAACAATTCGAAACTTTCTATTATCTGAATGGAAGTGAAAGAAATGAACTCATCAAGAAACAAAAAGAAAGACTTAAGCGATATTCTTGGGATAAATCAGCTAAGAAATCCGCTGAGATTTATCAACGGTTTGTATAACTTTTATCTTTTATCTCAAGCTATCATAGAATTTGCTCCACAAGTTGTGGAGCAAATTAAAAAAGTTCTATATTCCATTCCATGAGGACACTATCGTTATTTGATAGACAAGTTCTTAAAGGAACCAGAAAAAGGGACAACTCTGCGGATATGTTGTAGCGTGCAAGCACATCTTGCGCAAGGAAGAGACAAGAATGTACGCACCATCTGCTCTGCCGGCATTGGAAGAGAAGCCAGCATTCAGAAATTCGATTTTGTCAGTAAAGGCATGAATACAGGAGCGAATAGGGCTAAAATGGTCGCTCACTTCAAGAAATAGATGGGCGAATGCCTCGTCCCATCCTTCACCATGATACCTTTCTCACAGAAATATTTGAGCCACTTCTGGGCGGTATATTGGGTCAAGCCGAAAAGGAGGCGAAGGGCACGAGTGGTGATGAAACGATTCTCTTCCAGATATTCCTTGATTTTCTCCAAAAGTTTCTCTTCCGTATATTGGGAAGACTGCGTAGTATATTCGGAACGGATGAAGTGCATTCCTATCTCCACCTCATCCATGAGCGATGACTCCGGACGGAAATTGATGCCAGCAAGACGAACCTCCTTACCCGTAATCTTTCTATCAGGCTGTTCCTCAGGCATCTCCAAACTCGCCGACAAGGAGAAATAACCCAACTCCGGGATGTGAACTCGGCGCCCCATCGTAAACTCCGGCACACAGATGTCATGCAATTCCCTGAGGACTGCCGCCACATCTCCCTTGGTGAGCGAGCACCGATTCTGAATGGCAGTTTCCAACTCCTTGTCCGTCATCGGCTCATGCTGAACGAGTCTAACGTATTGACGATTTTCCCCAGTACCTTATGAGTTTTTGATGGTATAAATGTCATATTTCAAATCCATACGATAAAGTTTTTGGGTTTACATCAATAGTTCGTGGTAACAGTTGTTCTTGAAACCTATTGCAAATATAGCAAATAATGCTAGACATTGTACTAATTGGTGAAAAGAATTAGGATTATTTATACATTTTCGAGCGTCAAATTATCTTTTAGCGACCGCCAAAACATCTTATGGCGACCGCTTGACGATTTGATGGCGGGGGGCATGGCGGTCGTTTGACGATTTGATGGCGGTTGCCACAAAATCTTTTGACGACCGCCAAAAGATGTGCAAGACGCAGTTCTGCTACCACATCCATGCGGCACATTGAAATAAAAGGAAGAAAACATTGCGTATCTGACTAAAATTCCTTACCTTTGCAGAAACTTTCATCAATCATCAAGATAAGGATATGAACAACAAGAAATACGACTATCTCATAGTAGGAGCCGGACTTTTCGGCTCCACTTTCGCCCATATTGCCCACAAGCAGGGCAAAAAGTGCCTTGTCATCGACAAGCGACCTCACCTAGGTGGCAACATCTATTGTGAGAATATAGAGGGCATCAACGTGCATAAGTATGGTGCACATATCTTCCATACCTCCAACAAACAGGTATGGGACTTCGTCAACTCCATCGTGGAGTTCAACCGATACACCAACTCACCTGTAGCCAACTACCAAGGCAAGCTCTACAACTTGCCTTTCAATATGAACACCTTCTATCAGATGTGGGGCGTGACAACTCCTGAGGAGGCACAAGCCAAGATCGACGAGCAGAAGGCGGCTTATAGTGAAGAGTTGAGAGTGAAGAACGAAGAATTGGGACTTCCAAACGAGCCTCACAACCTGGAGGAGCAAGCGATGCTTCTCGTTGGCAAGGACATCTATGAGCGACTCATCAAGGGATATACCGAGAAGCAATGGGGAAGAAAATGCACGGAGTTGCCTGCCTTCATCATCAAGCGACTGCCTGTGCGACTCGTCTTCGACAACAACTACTTCAACGATAAGTACCAAGGCATACCTGTGGGAGGCTACAACAAGTTGACTGAAGGCTTGTTGGAAGGCATCGACAGCCAGACTTCCATCGACTTCTTCAGCACTCCATACGAAATGCCGAATGGCGAGAAAGCCATTCTGAAGGATGCTTGGAAGGAAATCGCCGACAAACTTGTCTTCACAGGAAAGATAGATGAGTTCTACGACTACCAGTTCGGCAAACTGAACTACCGTACCGTTCGCTTCGAGCAGGAAATCATCGACAAACCTAACTACCAGGGCAACGCTGTGGTCAACTATACCGAGCGTAAGGTGCCTTACACCCGTGTCATCGAGCACAAGCACTTCGAGATGTTTGGTGCAGAGGTATATGATTGTCCGAAGACCGTCATCTCCAAGGAATACTCTACCGAATGGAAGGACGGCATGGAGCCATACTATCCAGTCAACGACAAGGAGAACACCGAGCTTGCCGCCCAGTACAAGGCACTCGCCGAGCAAGAGCAAGATGTCATCTTTGGCGGTCGCCTGGCAGAGTACAAGTACTACGACATGGCTCCTATCATCGAAAAAGTTTTGGGTATGGAGATCCGTTAAATTAGAATCGAAGAGGGATAAGTGAATGAATAAGAGCAAAATAAAGAATCGAATATTTCCACGCACTTTGTGGAACCGTGACACCACCTCACTATGGGGTTGCGCCTTTGTCCAACTCATCTTGTTTGACATCATTTGGTGCTTACAGACCACCTTCTCGTCCTTCTCCATCCCGGAAGTATATGTCAACACCATCTTGGTGGCACTTTTGTGCATACTTCCCTGGATGCTCACTGGCAAGAAATGGGGGGAATACCTCTTCCTGTTCATCCTCGACGGATTGCTCATCAGCAATCTGATGTATAGCCGCACCTACAACTCTGCGATACCCCTGGAAAGCTATTTTCTGGCAGGCAACCTGAGTGACTTCACTGCCAGCGTAGTCGATTCCATGCGACTCATCGACCTACTGCTACCACTCTCCACCCTTGCTTGCATCATCTTTCTTAGCAAGGGGAAAAAGGGGTTGCAAAAGGATTCTTCGGCAATAAATGCCACGCTACCGAAAGCCAACTTTGCCTTGCGACTGAAGCAATATGGCATCACCACGCTCATCGTATTTCTCATCTCCGCCATCCAAGTGATGTGCAGAGGTGGATGGCAAAAGGCTTTCGAGAGGCTGCAAAACGCCAACTACTATACTTGCGCCGTACCCATGTACACCATCTTTGGCAACCTCATCCACCAAGGCATGCAGACCCAATCGCCTTTCACCTCCAAGATGCAAGCCGACATCTGCCAATGGATGAAGCAACAGCCTGCCTATCAACCACTTTCCGACAGCATCGCATCCAAGAAGACCTTGATTGTCATCTTCTGTGAGTCCTTGGAGAGCTGGGTGATCAATAAGAAGGTGGAGGGACAAGTGATTACACCGAACCTCAATGCATTCATCGCCGATGCCCACACACTCTATGCCCCGAACGTGCTCACACAAGTGAAGGGAGGACGCTCCATCGATGGCCAACTCTTGGTCAACACCGGCCTTCTACCATTGATGAACGGCTGCTATGCCATGCAATACCCTGGCACCACCTATCCATCACTAGCCAAGGCTCTCAAGGAAAGATACCACTCCAAGTCGTACTTGATGACAGTTGACAAGCCCGTGACATGGAATCAAGAGATTGTGGCTCACAACTTTGGCATAGACACCCTCTTCTGCAACGACAGTTGGGTGAACGACGAGAAAGTGGGTAGCCGAAAGAAGCTAGGCGACGTGTCGTTCATGAAGCAAATCGTCAAGAAGTTGAGCAGCAGTGACATCCTAAGCCAGGGAAAAAGCACCTTTCTACAAATCGTTACCTATTCTGGGCACAACCCCTTTGTGCTGCCCGACAACTTGAAGCGCATCCACTTCAAGGGCGATTATCCAGAGAAGATGCGTGACTATATGACCATGGCAAACTATACCGACCATGGACTAGGCATCTTACTCAACTACTTGAAATCTCGCCCCGACTACAAGGATATGATGATTGTCATCATCGGTGACCACGAGGGTCTTGCCGCCGACCGCAAGCCCATTTGTGCATCATCTGCCGCCAAAAGTATCGTGAGCGACAAGCAGTTGACACCTTTCATCGTCATCAATGCGCCGGTGGGTGGCATCTACAAGCCAGTACTGGGACAAGTGGACCAATACCCTACCATCCTCAACCTCCTGCATCTTGACAGCTATCAATGGAAAGGAATGGGACAGAGCATTCTCGACCCAGCCAAGCAACCTGCCGCCGTAGGCTCAGACAACATGAACGTGGAGAAAACAGGAAATGTCGCAGACAAGGAAATCAAGAGGTTGACCGAAGCTCACCGAATTTCAGACCTTCTCATCAGATATGACAAGATTGTCAAACATTGAGTTAGAACTTCAACATTTCTACAACTTTTATCAATACCTTTGCAGCAGAATATATATCATCAATATGAACACCCAATACAACAAAGCATTCTGGTATATCAGCATCCTTGCTATCTTGATGCTGATACCATTCCTAGGGCTCACCGACTTCAATACGAAGGGCGAGCCACGCGAGGCAGTCGTAGCCTACACCATGCTGGAGCATGGCAACTGGATATTGCCGATCAACAACGGAGGCGACATCCCCTACAAGCCACCTTTCTTCCACTGGTGCATCGCCTTCTTCAGTCTCTTCATCGGTCACGTCAACGAGTTTACCTCTCGCTTGCCGTCCGCCATCTCCCTCGTCTTGATGACCATCGGTGGTTTCACCTTCTTTGCCAAGCGCAAGGACACCAAGACCGCCCTCATCGCCGCCATCCTCACGCTCACTTCCTTCGAGGTGCACCGTGCTGGCGTCAACTGTCGTGTGGATATGGTCAACACAGCTTTCATGGTAGGAGCGATGTATCTGCTCTATCGCTGGTGGGAAAAGGGCAAGAAGCAGTTGCCTTGGCTTGCCATCCTCTGCATGAGCGGTGCCACACTGACCAAGGGTCCCGTGGGCATCATCCTGCCTTGCTTTGTGATGGGCGTATTCATGCTCACCCAGCGAGAGAATTTCTGGGGCATCGTCTGGCGCATGGCACTCACTGCCGTGCTGTCGCTCATCATCCCTTTCTGTTGGTATTACGCCGCCTATCAACAAGGTGGTGATGCCTTCTTACACTTGGTCAAGGAGGAGAACATCGACCGATTCCTCGGCAAGATGTCGTATGGTTCGCATGAGAACCCAGCGTGGTATAATCTGCTCACCCTCATCACGGGTTGGCTCCCTTATACCTTATTATTATTGTTCTCCCTCTTCATCCTGCCTTGGAAGCAGTTTGCGAAGAGCAAGTTGGTAGCCAACATGAAGCAAGCCACTCCCCTACAGGTATTCACATGGCTTGCCTTCCTCCTTGTACTCTTCTTCTATTGCATTCCGAAGAGCAAGCGTAGCGTATATCTCTTGCCTTGCTATCCTTTCATGGCTTATCTCATCGCCGAGTACATCGTATGGATGATGAAGGAGAAGGTAGGTGCGCTGAAGGTCTATGCTTGGGTGATGGCCGTGCTCACCATTATCCTCAACGTGGCATATCTCGCCGTAAGATGGGGGGCAGTTCCAGACAGCATCTTCCATGGTAAGCATGCCGCCGACAATGTCGCCATGCTCCATGCACTCGCCGACTATCCTATCGCCAGCTACATCTTTGTCGTGATGTCACTCTACCTGGCATACAGAATCATCGTATCGCTGAAAAAGAAGGATGTGAGGGAGATCTGTGGCAGCACCCTCGCCACCATCATCGGTCTATTCCTCGTGCTTGATACCAGTCTGCAACCAGCAGTGCTCAACACCAAGGCAGACAAGCCACTTGCCCCTATGATAGAGCAGCGATTCGACACGAACAAGCTATACTCTTACATACCTATCAAGGACTTGCACTTCTTCAGCCTCAACTTCTATTTGGGCGACAAGATACAGCAGTTTGAGAAAGTATTGCCACAAGATGGCGTACTGATGATTCCAGAGGATAGCTTTGAGGAATTCAAGGAGAAATACGGCAAGGGCTATGTCTTCCAAAAGGACTGGGAGATTAAGAAAGTCGTGGAATGGCATAGTCCTATAGGATTCTATCGATTTGTGAAGAGCGAGCCTACACTCGCTCTTCGATAAAGTATCTCGGACGTCGCTTCACCTCTGTATATATCTTGCCAATATATACACCTGTGATGCCGACACCGGTGGTGATGATGCCACCGATAAACCAAAGTGACACCAGCATGGAAGTCCATCCCTGGATGGTCTTCCCTTGGAAGTGCTCCACCAGTGCGAAAATAATCATGATGATGGCTACCAAGGTCATCGCCAATCCCATGAAGGTGATGAAACGTAGGGGAGCCACGGAGAAGGACGTGATACCATCGATGCTGAAACTGAGCATCTTTGTGAGCGGATATTTGCTCTCGCCTGCCTCACGAGCCTTACGGTCGTAATAGACGAATCCCTCACGGAAACCCAGTTGGCGAACGATGGCTCGAAGGAAGAGGTTGCGCTCTGGATATTGCATCAACGCCTTCAGCGTGCGATTGGTCATCATACGGAAGTCGGCATGATTATACACCACCTCCTTATCCACGCTCTGCATCAACTTATAGAAAGCCTGGGCGGTGAAACGCTTGAAGAAAGTATCCGTCTTGCGCTCCTTCCGCACGCCATAGATGATGTCCTTACCTTCCTGCACCTGTTTCACCATATCCACAATGACATTCTCGTCATCCTGTAAGTCAGCATCGATGCTCACCATGGCATCGCAATGATCGACCGAAGCCTCCATACCTGCCCAGAGGGCATTTTGGTGTCCTCGGTTGTGGGAGAGTTTGATTCCCTTCACATAGGAGTGCTTCTCAGCCGCCTCCTTGATGAGTTGCCAAGTTGTGTCACGGCTACCGTCATCCACGAGGAGCAAAGCCGTCTCAGCCCCCGTCTCTTGCTTGATGCGTACCACAAGATTGCCCAAGACTTCCAGGGTCTTCGGCAATACCTCTTGCTCATTATAACATGGAATTACGATATTTATCCTCATCTTCTCGTTGAATCTTTACATCATTCGTTTTATTATTAACGCAAGAACTTCCATTATCTTGCATTGTATCGGCATTTTGTTTACAAAAACACCCTTTGAGTTTGCAGGAAGCCGCTTACCACTTCCACTTCAGTTGAAGTTCCAAGTCTGACTGGCAGGAGCCATTGATTTGCTGCAAGCCAGAGGAGATATGATTGCGATCGAAATATTGAGTCATCGCCCACTTGCAAGCCAGCAGCCAGTGACTGCCGACATCCACCTTCGCCAAGAGCGCACATCGGATGCCCTCACCGAAATAACTCCCGAAACTCATCGTATAGAGCATTCCCGGTTCCAAGGCATACACCCGACTATCATAATCGCTCGTATGAAAATACCCCATTGAGGCTTGAAGTCTCAGCCATCTGTAGCGATAGGCGAAAGCCTCACTCGCCATATAGCCCCGACTGCCCGACAGCCAAGTGGCATCCACCTGCGTCTTGCTGCTCCACGCACTTCGATTCATGCGCAGATATAGGCGAGCACGCTGCGTGGTGGCTTCGTTCTTCCACTTGTATTGATACCGAGCACCCATACTGATGAAACTAGATAGTTGACAGACGGCACTCACCAGATAATCCATGGCATAGGTACTCCCAGTCGTATGATATTTCGGCCAAGCGAAGTAAGCCACATCACCATATGCCTCCACCATCCACTTGGCAGAAGGTGTCCATCTCATACCGACATAGCCACCACTCTCATCCTGCACATCACTGCCAGCCTTGAAACTATTACTGTACATTGCATAGTAGCGGTAAGGATAGAAGCGATAGAGAGCCAGAAGCGACCATTTCTCCGAGAAGAGATAGCTCATACTGTTGACGGTCGCCACCACACCACAATCGCCCGTAGCCGTCTCTCCTTGCATCGTGAGCCGATGAGAGACATAACCATAGTCAACGCTCATGTTCCAAAACGATTTCCCTTCGGGGGCGAAGCGCTTATATAGTTGCGACTTGTCGGGATATAGCGGAAGCGAATAGGAATAAAAGATACCCGTCGCCCCGACATGAAACCCCTTAAAAGAATAATGCAAGTTACCACCTGCCAAGAAGGCCTTCGCCGCCCCTTGCTTCCCTATCTCCTGTTCCGTGCGATGCAAACCAGACGTCTGAATGGTAGAGATGGAATCGCTCTTGACGGTGGCATCGATGGTGCGATAAGACACGAAGACACTCACATCGAGCCCTTTGGCGACATTCAAGGTTGCCGCAGCCCCTTGCAGATAGTTGGCAGAGGAACGAGAGGAATGCACACGGATGGAGGTTCCCATCCTACCTAGGGAAGACAAAGCCGAGAGCTTGCCGAAGCCGAAGTCATTGTTCAATATCAGTCCCATGCCTTCGCTGAGTCGGTATCTGCCCAAGGTGATGTTCTTCCATCTCCCCCATTTCTTCACTTGCAGATAGAAGGAATAGAAATCATATCCCCACTTGTTCTTGCCGGCGAAGAATGGCTCTCCTGCATCTTGCGAAGCCAAGAAGCCCCATTTCACGTAGTCGCTCCTTCGAAACTGATACCTCAGCCAGTGCTTCAGTGGATACCCCATATAGCCCTCCACGTCACCCTTTCGCTGATAAAAAGGAATCTTGACATCCGCCACCGCCTCGTGCTTGCCATACCTTATTATATTAGACAAGGAGGGGAAGGAAGGTTTCGGCACCTCCCCAGCATAGACGAAGCACGACAAGAGTTGACGCTGATACCAGTTGATGGACTCAATCATCGCCAACTCGCCCAGACTTTTCATTTCCCCATACTGATAGACATAGGCTTGAATATCCTCCACCTGCCCAGCCGAAAGAAAGGGAAATTGCTCCAGTTCCTCCCTCGTGGCAGTATTGATATTCAAGGGATGCTCAGCATATTCCTCCAGCACCGCCTCATAGTCCTCCCAAGCCACGCTCTCGTAATCCTCCATCTCGCTGAGTTGTTCGAGATATGGCTGCCAAGGTCGCTGCTCTATATTTTGAGCATTCATCACCTGAGCGCCGCCTATCCAAAGCAGCACTCCCATCATTCTCCGATAAGATAAAAGTCTATTCATTGGCTTTCACATATAAATTGTCAGTCATTCTATGATTGATATGGCAATAATCGTCATATCGGGGGCAAAGTTACGATTATTCTCGATAACTACCAAATATTTTCCAAGAAAAAAGACGTACGAGCGCAAGATAACGCCCATACGTCTTTGTATATTGATTCTCAAATGAGTCGAGAGATGATTACTCGATGTCGCTTGCCTCCTTGATAATGTCGGAAGGCACAGCATCGCAACGCTCATAGCGACATACATCGCTAGCATCATCCTTGGCAGTCCAAATCATAGAACCACTTGCATAGAGGTTGGTTACGATGTAAGACTGATTCCAATCACCCAGGTTGTAATCGTAACTGCCACTCACTACATAACCCAAGTATGGGTCTTGTTCTACCTTGAAACTACCTGTGGTATGAACGGCATAGATACTGTTGAGGTTGTCGTACATCTCCATGGTGTTGTCACGACGATGGAAAATCACGTAGCAGTAGGTTCCCTCTGGCATCGGCTGACCATTGTTCCAAGCAATCATCTTCCAAACACCATTCAGGTTGGCTGGTGTCACAGCCAAAGACTGCTCCTTTGGCTCATCATCATCGCTGCTGCAAGATACAAAACCTGTCGTGAGAAGCAAGGCTGCCAACAAGGTGAAAAGTTTAATTATATGTTTCATATCATTGATTCTTTTTAATTGTTACGGTTCACACTCACCGTGATGGTGCGGTCGGAAGGCTTGGCATCCACGCCCTCCAAGATAATCGGGAAGGTGAAGTCGGGCTTCATCATCGGCGGTATTCTATCCACGAGAAGCGTAATGACCAAATCAGCCTCATCGCCTGGTTCTATCACCTCTGGCTCTGTCTTGACCTGAGCATACTGAGGAAGTACCAAACTCGTGATATGCAAGGCTTTCTTGCCACTATTGCCACAGAGGATGCGAGCAGCAGGTTGGGTGCCTGCTTTCACTTCCTTGAAGGCGACCATGTTTTGCTTCAATCGCAAGTCGCCCATCTGATAGCGGAAGCGATACCAAACATCGGCACTAGGAAGCACCATGCCATGCAACCCAATCTTCAAAACCCCTTTTTCTTTCAGATAAATGAAAGCCCTTGTGTCAATGGTACCAGGATAGCCGTTGGGAGTGAACGTGAGTTCTATCTTACAACTATCTCCTGGCTGCAACTTCATCTTGTCAATGCTAGACTTGGTGCATCCACAAGTGGTCTGTATGCGAGCGATCTCTTGCACCCTGCCACTCACGTTCCTGCCCACAAAGGTATAGGTACGTGGAGCATCATCCTCGGTCATCGTCCCTGCCTCGATGACCTGCTGGTCAAACTTCAGCAAGCCTTCATTTCTAGACTCTTGCGCCCGACTTGGCAGCACAACCATCGAGAAAAGGACGATGATGAATGTGATTATCTGTTTCATCTCAGTAATGATTTCACTGAATTCAGTAATGATTACATCCAACCGTTGTTGTTAGCCTTCTTACGTACCGTGATGGTAGCAGTCTGTTGGGTTCCACCGGCAGCGGTCACCGTCAAGGTAGTGCTACCTACAGACAAGCCTTTCACTACCAATGTCGTGCCCTCTACAGAAGCAGAAGCCACGTTGGCATCAGCCACAGCCACGGTATAAGTCTGACTGCCACCCTCGAAGTAGCTAGCGAGATTCAAGGAAGTCGATTTCTCGGTTGCCACATAGATGTTAGGCAACTTCATATCCGAGCTATATTCCTTACCCTCTACTCCTTGGAGGAGCTTGGCTGCATCTATCAAACCTGTACCCATCTTGCCGATGTACTTAGACAAATCCATGATGTCAGGAGAAGCACCCACGGTAGTATGGTTCATGTAATAAGTCTTGGTTGCACCATTTCCATAGTAGCCATCCAAGTCCTTCACCGACTTCTTCATCAAGCTAACGAAATCGGCAGCACGATAGTGACGATGCTGTTTGACAGCATAAGCCAAGCCCAAGGCAGCGACACCCGATACATGAGGACAAGCCATGGAAGTACCCTCCATATAAGCATAGGCAGGCTTGCCATTCTGAATCATAGTAGAAAGCACTGCGCCCTTAGCCTTACTGGTCTCACCCCAATACTCCTCGTCGGTCTCACCTATCTTACTATAGTACTCCAAGTCACCACCCGGAGCACTCAAGGTAACGAGTGAGCCATAGTCTGTATAGCAAGCTGGTGTATAGTCTGCAGCAAGAGATGCTACGCAAACGCACTTGGAGTAAGCACCAGGGAACGCAGGATTGCCTGCATACTCATTACCGGCTGCGAAGACAGGAATACCTCCATCGATGACACCATTAGGAGAACCTGCATTGTGGATGAAGTAATCCAAAGCCTCCTTCTCCAAAGGATAGGTCTCTGCCCACTCCTTCTCGGTAGCAGGACCTGGGGTATAGCCATCTACCTCGCTAGACTCAGAAGAGTTGTAACCCCAACTGCACTGCAAGATGACAGCACCATTGTCGGCAGCATACTTGATGGCTCTTGCCTCACCTGCCAAGGTCACACTGCTCTGACCAGAGAATACCTGGCAAGACATAATCTTGACACCAGAGTTAGGAGTTCCATCACCACCTGCGATACCACTCACACCTCTGCCATTGTTATTGACTGCTGCGATGGTACCTGCCACGTGAGTTCCGTGACCTGTATCCTCGCTAGCCGTCCAAGAGATATTTCCGTTATCATCGACGAAGTTGTATCCGTGCAAGTCACCCTCGTAACCATTGCCATCGCCATCGGTCTTGGCACCTTGGGTCGTCTCACCTGGATTGTTCCACATATTGGCAGCCAAGTCTGGGTGAGAATACATCACACCCTCATCGAGCACTGCCACGATGATAGATGGATCACCAGTACACTTCTTCCAAGCCTCAGCGGCATTGACATCACAACCTGCCTGAGCGGTAGCCTTGTTGTCGTTCAACTTCTCGAAGTCATAGTTGCCCTCGCCCAAGTTGCGGTAGTGCCACTGATAAGCGAAACCAGGGTCATTAGGTTCACCATTGTCTAAGGAACGAGTAGCCTTCGACTGAAGCGCACTCTCGTTGAGGTAGATGCGCTTGGAGCTCTTGTTGTAAGCACGCTGGATATGTCCATTGGTCTGCACCTTGGAGATCTCACCCAACTGCTTGAGTCGCTCGGCAGCAGCCTTCAAGTCGGTGCCCTTGTCAAACTTGACGGTGTACCACAAGTGCAAGCCTGCTTCACGAGTACGAGCCTCGTTCTTGGCATCTACTGGGAAGACACGCTTGAAGCTATAGCTACCCAAGATGTCGAGCACCTCATCGGTAGAAGGGATGCCGGAGCGAGTGCCTACTGCAGCACGAGTCATCGTGCTCTGTGCCTGGTCGAGAATGTCGCTCATCTCAGGATTGAACTTGATCAACAACTCACCCTCGGTAGCATCAGCAGGGATGGTGATGTCGGTCTTTCCCTCAGACGAGTCGATGCCCGACAGGTTGTCTGCACAACCTGTCAAAGCTAAAGCGACCATTGCTATATAGAAAAACTTTTTCTTCATTGTTTGCTTCTATATGTTATGAATATTCTTATTATAATCATCAGATCAGTACCATTCTTCTACGATACTTATCTTCTTGCCTGACGGCTTCTCTTATACTTGGCGAGAACAGCAGCTTCCGTAGCATCATCTACATCGCCAGCGGCAACGTAAGTACGATAGTACAATGGATATGCCACGCCTGGAACTTCCCACTTGGTACCAGGGTCGCTGGTTCCATAATAGTAGTCGTAGCTGTAACTATCTTCCGTCAAGTCGGAGAAGCCTGCGTTGGCACCTGTGGTACTCTTGCCTCGTCCCTGCTGGTTGAACACCATGATGGCAGGGCTCCACTCCACCAAGTGTGGATGGAAGAGCAACCACTTTGGCACACGACCGGTCAGGAAGTTGAGGTTGAGCGTCAGAGAACGGCAGTTTGGCAATACACGTGGCACACTCATCGGATAGACATCCTCATAGAGCACGGTGCCATCCTTGCGCTTGCAAGTAACAGGGTTGTCCCACTGAGAGAGCAACCACTTACAGGTATCGCCCACCAACTTGTCGAGATACTGAGACTTATCGGTAGAGAAGTCGGACGCATTATAGCGTGTTCGCTTGCCTGCAGCTTCCAATGCCACATCCATCTCGTCATCGGTAGGAAGTTCGCCCTCCAAGTAGCAGTAAGACAACTCCAGGGCATTCAACTTATCCCAAGTGAGGAGCTTCAAGAGTGCTTGACGGTCGGAAGTGCCAGCACTGATGTTGCCATAGAGACCGATAGGATTGCCATTATAGACGAGGTTGCCATCACTGTTTCTATCCAGTCCGCTGAGGTCGATACATACATCGTTACGACGCTGAGCATAGATAATCAAGTTGCGCAAGTGAGGGAAATTCTCCTCGTTTACAACATCTGTAATGTCTGAGAGCTTGTTGAAGTTGTTACTTACGAGATTGAGTGTCTCCAAGGTATTGCCCAACTTCTTGAAGTTGCTTGGCAGATGAGTCAAGCCATATGCCTGAACGGTCAAGCTCTTGAGATAAGGCAACTCGCAGATGTCCTCGCCCAACTCTACCTCACGTATCTGGTTGTTGGCGTTACTGGTCACTGCAAATGACTCCAAGTACTTCAAGTTGCGCACCTCCTTAGGAAGGCTCTCGCCAGCCTGGAGATTAATCATGCTGAACTGAACACTTCTGACACGACCCAACGCCTGTGGATGTGCTTTCACGAAAGCATCGGTAGCCTCCCAGAGAGTCACGCTAGTCCAGTTGCGCATATTGTCGCTAGTCTCGATGCTGTACATACTGCTCAACTTCTGGTTGATCATGATGACAGAGAGAGAGTCACCGGCACGGTTGTCCTCTATCTTAGGAGCCGCCTTCTGACGAACGGTCAGCACCACGTCGCCTGTTGGATTACCATCGGCATCGACCAACTGTACATTAGGGTCGGTAGGAACCAAGTGAACCTTAGCCACACGAACAGCAGGAACCACATTCATCGCCCAACGGAAGGTGAACTTCACGCTACGAGGACGATCCTTGCGGTCGAGCACGATACCGAGATTGGTACCCGTGAGCTTATCCTCATCCTTGCTGTTGAGCAACCAGCCCTCACGCTCGCTCTCGTTTTCAGCCAACTCGGCATCTGTCAAGTCACCCTCGAAAGAGTAGTCGATGCTACCTATTTTACAAGGTATATTGGCAGAAATCAAACTCTCAAAAGTACGCTCATCATACGTACCGGAGTTTTCGATTTCTACCGTTGGCTCCTTGATATCAATCTGCTTACCAAAGCCGAACTGCACAACAGATACGGTGCGACGCTGACCATTGCTTCCCAAGAAAGCGACATCGGTGGTACGACGACCAGACATCAAAGTCGTGTCTATCTTCACGGTACCGGTAGTAGAACCGACACCATTGGCAGGAGTCAACATCAACCAAGGCTCAGAGACGCTAGCCACCCAGTCTTGTGATGCAGAGATAGCGAGTTGCTCGCTACCACCTGCAGGCCCCATCGTGATTTCCTCCTTGTCGATGGCCAAGCCACCAGGAATATTCACATCATCGTCATCGCTACAGGATGCTGCTAGCAAACCTGCACCGAGAGCGAGGAGGCATATAAACTTATTCTTATATTTCATTGTTACAACTTTCTGATGAATTAATTTTCGAGATCCAAGGCATCGCAACCACGAATATCCTGTGTCTTATCGTAGAACAACCTATAGGCACCAGCCTTGATGTAAGGACAAACGCTTGTCACATCAATAGAGATGTTAGGGTTGTCCTTGATGTTCACGATATAGAGATGATAGGTCAATTTCTCCTCTACCTTGCGAATATCATTGCTACCAATCTGGAACTGAATCAAGCTTGGACAAGAGGTGATACCTGTAGGCCAAGTGCGCAAGCAACGGTTGTAGTTGGCATCACGCTGATGGTTGATGGCAAACGCACGGAGGTTGGCACTGTTCAATGGCTGCGTTGGCACCTCGCTGAAGCAGTTGTAGCTCACATCCATATTCGTAATGTATGGCAAGGTGGTTGAACGGAAGTCATCCGACAGAGAAGTCAACTTGTTGAATCGCAAGTCGATTACCTGCAAGAGGTAGGCGTTCTTACCCTTGATGCTTCCCTTAGGGATGGTGCGCATCTGGTTGCCACTCAAGTCGATGCTGGTGATAGGCGAACCCGCGGTAAACAACTCTGAAGGGAACTTCTCTATCTTGTTGTAAGAGAGGCTCACGGTAGAAGCATTGATACCCTTGTAGGTGCCGTTGCTTGTATCTACGCCCGTGATGTCGTTGTAAGAGAAATCCACAGAACCCATCACTCTCACTGAGCTGGCATCGAAGATGTTAGGTATCTTCTTCAACTTGTTGTGAGCGAAAGTCAAGGTCTCCACATCATCCGTGAATCCACAGAGGTCGGCTGGGATTTCCTCTATCTGGTTGTTGTTGAGATAGAGAGACGAAAGGGTTATCTCTTTGCCGAAAGGATGTACCTTCTTGACATTATTGTAAGCCAAGTCGAGGAGACCGAGGTTGGTCATCTTGCTCAATGATGAAGAGCTAGGGAACTCCTCCAAATTGTTGTAACTCAAGTAGAGAATCTGGAGTGTCTTACCGGTCTTCTCGGTAGCCAAACGCTCCCAGTCGTCACGCAACTGTGCGGCAGAGATACCCTTGCATCGTGCCAAGTTCAATGCCTGCATCGCAGGGAGTCCATAGTAGAACTCTGGCAGACGGGTAATCTTAGGACAGTTGTAAAGCTCCATATCAGTAAGATTGGTCATGTTGTCCCAAGCGGCATCGGTAAACTCAGCGGCAAACTTGCCATAAGTTGCATCATCTGCATTATAGAACTTGGCACAAACCTCACCAGAAGTGACAGGAGAGTTACCGATATAGAACTGCTGCAACTTGGTGAGGCGATAGATCGCCTTAGACACACCCGTGATCTGATTGGTCATCGTACCAATCTGTGCATCCTTCAAGTTGATGCGGCTGTCCTTCTTGATACGGGTCATGCCATGTTTCAGATTCTTATCAGAGTTGACACTCTCGATAATCATCTCCGACATGAAGGCACGTGGGTCATACTTCAAGAACTTGTTCTCGTAGTCGTGGCGCATCTCCTTCTTCTTGGCTGCCGTCAGATTATTGGCATCATAATCAGTGAAGATGTTGGCACCTATCTTCTCATCGTGTGAACCGAGGTTGAGCACCTGGAGTTCGGTGAGCTGACCGATGGCATCTGGTACGATGCCCTTGGCACCGAAACCTGCCAAGACAAGACCTGTGACACGACCATTGCTATTGAGGGTGACACCTGGCTGGTCGCCCCACATATCGAGTTCCTTGTTGAAGTTCCAGTTGGCACCATGGAAGGTGGCATCGCCATAGAAGCTCCAGTCCTTGCCATCGAGTGATTCCCAGATTGCCTTCAAGGCCTCATAGTCCTTGATGTACTCGGCTGTCTTCGACAAGAGGATAGGCACCTTTGCGCTATCGTTCAACTGGTTGTCCTCTACCACGAAAGCCTCGCCTTTCACTGGCTGGGTCTCATACTTGGTCTTCACAGCACCCGTCTTGCCATAGGTGGTATAAGAAGTCACCTGATAGGTACCTGCTGGCAACCAAACAGTAGAGTCGCAGTATGCCTTACCGATGTCCATATACTTGTCATCAGCATTGTCTGGGTTCTGGTTCTCCTTGCTATCTTCCTCATAGGTCACCTTCACGTTAGAGAAAGTGACGGTCTCACGAGTGAAGAGATTGGTCACGCTGATGTCCACCAAGCGGATATTGCTGAAGAGATATTCTTGGTTGGCAGCACGAGTCTTCTCCCACTCCTTCACCAGGTTGAACTTCACCTTACCACGCTCTACGGTTTCCACCGTCAAAGGTTGCTCAGTCAAGCCTCCACCTATCACGGTGAAGGTTTCGCCAGCAGAAGAAGCCAACAGTTCCTCATCCACAGCATCGTAGAGATAGAAACCTATTACTGTATAAGTACCAGAGGCAAGCTGGAGTTTGTCACTTCTCAGTCCGTACTCGGCATTCTCTGCATTGTAAGAGTTGAGCACGAGGGTCTGAGAGACTGTAGTACCATTATGCTCCATGACCACCTTGATTTTCTTGGCATCGTCCAATTTCTCAAGTTTGTCAAGGGCAGCGGCACGGGTGGCTCTCGGCGACACAGACTTGCTGACCTTGAACTGCACATATCCGTATGTGCCGTCCCAGCCTTCCGTCTCATCGTCGGAGCAACTTGTCACTGCAAAGGTCAGGAGAGAGACCAAGAGCAACAAGAGTGCCTTTGAAAATATTTTCATTCTGTTCATTACTTTCTCTTGCTTCTAAATCCCATATTATTGATAATGACTACTCGCTGGCATACTCTCTGCATGTCGTTGAAACCAGCAAGGATAGGATAAGTGAGCTCATCGGCATTCAAGCCAACATAGATACCTTTATCGTCCTTCTGCAACTCATAGTTTTCAACAGGAACAGGGTTTCCTGTACCGTCGTAAATGACTACGTCTGCTCCAGCTGTAGGATCCCATCCGTCAATCTGAGGATAAATGGCTACATAACCACCATAAACTGTTGATTCAAATACTTCTTTACCAGTATAACTGAAGATGCCCTCAGCATATGACTTAAACTCCTCATTGGTTGTCAAGGCACAATCTACATTCATACCCATGCTGGTAACAATAGGAGCAGTAACCTCAGAATCGCCCTTCTTTTTTTCCTTCTGTACAACATCCATCAGGAAGTAACGGTCGTAATCGCTCTTCACTGTCATGAAGTCTTCCTCCAGCATTCCGTCGAGTCCATTCTCCAAACTCTCGAATACGCTCTGTGGCAATGCATAGACCAGGAACTCACGGCTTCCGCTGCCTAATGGAGCGACTGTGAGCTTCACATCACCCTTCTCACCCTGCAACTTCACAGCGCCGGATGTTTCCTCGCGCAGACCATCTTCCTTTTTATCGAAGACTACCAGCTGGTAAGCATCACCCAAGGTCTTGAGGGTGAAAGGAACGAAGTTGTAGAAGGTGAAATCGTTGGTATCGCCACCAT